>CAXUIQ010000524.1:0-3236 GCA_964250815.1 uncultured Acetobacteraceae bacterium | reverse complement strand
CGCCTGCCCGACGCTGCTGTACGAGGATTGGTCGGTCCGCTACGCCGGCTCCGCCGAGCTGGGGTTCCAGGGCATCGCGCCCGACGCGCCGCCGCAGGCGCAGGTGCCGGGGATGCCGGCTGCCCCGGCCGCGGAGCGGGCGCCGGTCCCGGCGGCCATCGGCACGCTGGAATGCTGTGCCCTCCGGCGCCCGGCGCTCGCGGCGCTGGACGGCGCGGGCGTGCTTTCGACCGATGCCGGGCGGGAGGCGGACTTCTTCCTGCGGCTGCGCCGTGCCGGGCTGGCCGGGGTCTGGCTGCCGTTTGTGCAGGTCTGCGCGCCGGAGGACGGGACCGAGGCGCCGGGCCAGGCGGGGCGCATCGTGGACAAGTGGATGCTGCGGGAAGCCTGGCGCCCTGCGGCATCCCACGCGGCATCCTCCGCGGGGCGGGAATAGGCCGATGCGCGTCCTGGTCATCTCCCACGGCCACCCGGCCTTCTCCATCGGCGGCGCGGAGGTCGCGTCCCACGCCCTGTTCCGCGCCATCCAGGCGACCGGGACGGACGAGGCGTTCTACCTGGCCCGCGCCGCGCCCCCCATGCGCCGCCACGCCGCGACGCCGCTGATGAGCCTGCGCCAAGGCGAGCGCGAAGCGTTCCTCCATGCCGACGCCTGGGACGAGTTCTGGCTGTCGAACGGGGCGCTTTCCGACCTCGACGGCGCGTTCGCCGCCTACCTCGGGCAGATCCGCCCGGACGTGGTGCATTTCCACCACGTCATCGGCCTGGGCGTCGAGGCCATCGCCGCGGTGCGGCGGCAGCTCCCGGCGGCGCGCATCGTCGTCACGTTCCACGAATACCTGCCGATCTGCCCGAACCACGGCCAGATGGTGAAGACCCGGGGCCGCGCGCTCTGCCACGAGGCCTCGCCCGCCGCCTGCAACGCCTGCTTCCCGGAGCACAGCCCGGCCATGCTGTTCGGGCGCGAGCAGCACATCAAGAGCCACCTGCTGCTGGCCGACGCCTTCGTGTCGCCGAGCCGGTTCCTGGTGGACCGCTACCGCGCCTGGGGCCTGCCCGCCGAGCGGTTCCACGTCATCGAGAACGGGCTGGACGGCTGTCCCCGCCCGCCGCGGGCGCTGCCGCCGGGCGGGCGGCGCGACCGCTTCGGCTTCTTCGGCCAGGTCACGGAGTTCAAGGGCCTGCACGTCCTGCTGGACGCCGTGCTGCGCGTGCCGGAGGAGGCCTGGGGCGGCGCCACGCTCAACGTGTTCGGCGGCAACCTGGAGTTCCAGCCGGAGGCGTTCCGCGCGCACTTCACGCAACTGATGGAGCGCGCCGGCCGCCGCGCCCGCTTCCACGGCCCTTACCGGCCGGAGGACCTGCACGGGCTGATGGCCGGGGTGGATTGGGTCGTCATGCCCTCGATCTGGTGGGAGAACTCGCCGGTCGTGATCCAGGAAAGCTTCCTGCACCGCCGCCCGCCCATCGTGAGCGGCATCGGCGGCATGGCGGAGAAGGTGCGGGACGACGTGAACGGCCTGCACTTCCGCGTGGGCAGCCCGGAGGACCTGGCCGACCGGCTCACCCGCGCGCTGGTGGAGCCGGCCCTCTGGGACCGCCTGGCCGCGGCGGCCCCTGCGCCCCTCGGCCTCGCCGAGTTCGCCCGCCTGCACCTCGAAGTCTATCGCGACGCGCGCCCAGCCAAGGCCGCCGTGCCCGCAAGCCGCCCGCGCACGCCGCGCCGCGTGGCGGCGTAGCAGCAAGAAGGACAAGCGCCATGAAGAAGATCCTGGTCATCAGCCCGTCCGGCGAGGTGTACGACCACGACTGCGTCCGCTGGTACGCCAGCATGAGCTTCGACAAGACGCCGGACCACTACCACAACATCGGCGACGCCTTCGTGTACGACAGCTCGCTCAAGCTGCTGCGCTACTCCGACCTGTTCGGCATCAACATCCGCAACCCGTCCGAGCGGGAGATCGAGCGCTACAACGCCGAGTACGACTACGTCTTCCTGCGCGGCTCCAACTACCTGCACTCGGCCATGGACTGGGAGAACGCCCCGGCGATCTTGGAGAAGCTGCGCCTGCCGATCATCGCCTTCGGCATCGGCGCGCAGGCCCCGTCCAAGGGGCCGCTGGTGCTGAGCGAGGGGACGCGCCGGGTGCTGGCGATCATCGCCGAGCGCTCCGTCTCCTTGGGCGTGCGCGGCGCCTACACCGCGGACGTGCTGTGGTCCCAGGGCATCCGCAACGCCCGGATCATCGGCTGCCCCACGGTGTTCCGCAACAACGACCCCAACCTGCGCATCGACCTGCCGCCGCTGGAGCGGGTGCGGGAGGTGGCCTACACCTTGCGGCGCGAGGTGGACCCGAGCTACGCCCAGGACCTTCCCCGCTACCTCGACCTGCAGCGCGACACCATCCTGGACCTGTCGCGCCGCTTCAAGCTGGACATCCTGGCGCAGGGCGAGGTCGAGGAGAAGAACATCCTCTGGGGCAACCCGGAGCAGCGGGGGCGCAACATCGAGAAGCTCCGGGAGGAGAACTGGCTGCGCGGCGCGGACGACCCGCTGGAGCGGCTGTATGGCACCAACCTGTTCTATGCCGACAGCGTGGCCGAGTTCGAGCAGAAGCTGCGGACCAAGGACCTGGTGCTGGGCTACCGGCTGCACGGCAACCTGCTGGGCCTCGCGAACCGGGTGCCGTCGGTGTACTTCACCTATGACAGCCGCACGGCGGAGTTCGCCGAGACGCTGCAAATCCCGAGCTTCGACGTGTTCTCCGGCCGCACCTTCCGGCTTGAGGATTACTGGGACCAAGGATTGTTCGAGCGGTTCAACCGCGCGTATTACCAGCGCTACCGCGAGATGCGGCTGTTCCTCGACGAGAACGGCGTCGCCCACAAGATGCTGGACGAGACCGAGGCCGGGCGCGTGCGGCCAAGCCGGCCCGTCCAGCAGGACCGCGCGGCATGAGCGCCGCGTTGACCGAAGCGCCGCGCCACGCTGTCACCGGCTACGTCGAGGCGGTCACCGCGACCGCTGCCCTGGGCTGGGCCTGGACGCCGGGGCAGGCCGCGCCGCTGACGGTTGAGCTGCGCCTCGGCCCGGAGGTGGTGGCGGAGGCGGTGGCGGACGGGCTGCGCCCGGACCTGGCGCGCAGCGGCATCGGCGAGGGCCGCCACGCCTTCACGCTGAAGACGCCGGAGGCGCTGCGGCCGCGGGTCGCCGCGCTGCGGGTGTTCGCCCGCCC
>CAXUIQ010000523.1:0-3245 GCA_964250815.1 uncultured Acetobacteraceae bacterium | reverse complement strand
GTTGACCCAGTGCAGCGACAGGCTGGCCACCACCAGGTCGAAGCTGCCCGGCGCGAAGGGCAGCCACTCCTCGTCCGCCGCGACGCACGGCCCGCCGTTGGAGGCCGCCATCCGCGCCGACAGGTCGCAGCTCACCACCTCGATCCCCCGGGCGCGCAGCAGCGGTGCCACGACGCCGCGCCCGCCCACGTCCAGCGCCCGGGCGAACGGGCGCGTGGTGTCGTCCAGCCGGTCCAGCAGCCGCTCGGCGCAGTCCGCCAGGAGGTCGGCAACCTGGCCCACGGTGGCGGCGGCGCGGTCGCGGTGCAGGCGCACGGCCCGGCGGTCGAAGACGGTGGGATCGCTCATTCCTCCCATGTGCGGACGCCCTGGCGCAACGCCAAGCATTTTGACCAAGCCGCCGCCCGACCGGTAAGCTGCGCAGACGACAGCCGAGGAGTCACCCGATGAACGCGCCCGCAGCCTCCGCCGCACGCACCGCCGCCGTCGCCGCCGCCATGGACCGCATCAAGGCCATCGAGCACGCGCAGGGCGTCACCCGCCCGGCGCTCGACGCCATCCTGGCCGAGATGCTGGACCTGGCGCAGCACGAGGCGCTGTTCCCATCAGCCGAGTTCCCGCCGCCGCCTGCGGGCGAGAAGGGGTCCAAGCGCTACCTGCTGCAAGAGGATCCAGACGGCCGGTTCGCCCTCTACCTGCTGGCTCTGAACCCCGGCAACTCCACCAAGCCGCACGACCACACCACCTGGGCCGTGGTGACGGCGGTCGAGGGCCAGGAATTGAACCGGGTGTACCGCCGCACGGACGACGGGGCGGTTCCCGGCAAGGCCAGCCTGGAGCCGGTGCGCGAGGTGATGGTGGAGCCGGGCCGCGGCATCGCGCTGATGCCGGAGGACATCCACAGCATCCACACCTTCGGCACGACGCCGACCCGGCACCTGCACGTGTATGGCCTGGCGCTGGAGAAGCTGGACGCACGCCAGGGCTTCGACCCCGAACAGGGCACGGTGCAGCCGTACAACAAGGCCTTCATGGCGCCCACCGCGAACCGATGACCCTTATCGACCCCCACACGCTGCGCGGCTGGATCTTGGACGGCCGCGAGCTGGCCATCCTGGATGCGCGGGAGGAAGGCGAGTTTGGCACGGGCCACCTGTTCTGGGCAGTGCCATGCCCGCTGTCCCGCGCCGAGCTGCGCGTGCCCGTGCTGCTGCCGCGCCTCGGCACCCGGATCGTCTGCGTGGACGACGGGCGGGGCCTGGCCGAGCGGCTGGCCGAGTACCTGGCCGGGCAGGGCGCCACCGACCTGCACGTGTTGGGGGGCGGCACGCCCGCCTGGGAAGCCACCGGGTTCGTGCTGTTCAGCGGCGTGAACGTGCCGAGCAAGGCGTTCGGCGAGTGGGTCGAGCACCATTACGGCACCGAGAGCGTCGATGCCGCCGAGCTGAAACGCTGGATCGACGCCGGCCGCGACATGGTTGTGCTCGACAGCCGGCCATTGGACGAGTTCCGCGCCATGTCGATCCCGACCGGCATCAACGTGCCCGGCGGCGAGCTGGCCTACCGCATCGGCGACCTCGTGCCGGACCCGGCGACGCTGGTGGTCGTGAACTGCGCCGGGCGCACCCGCAGCATCCTGGGCGCCGAGAGCCTGCGCCGCGCCGGGGTGCCGAACCCGGTGGTGGCGCTGCGCAACGGCACGATGGGCTGGGAACTGGCCGGCTTCCAGTGCGAGCGCGGGCAGACCCGGCGCTATGCCCCGGGGTCCCCGGCGACCGCCGCCCTGGCGCTCGACCGCGCCCGCGCGTTCGCCGAAGCGTCGGGCGTCGGCGCCATCGGGCCGCTGGATTTGGAGCGGTTCCTGGAGGACCCGGACCGCACGCTGTACGTGCTGGACGTGCGCGACCCCGCGGAGTTCGCGGCGCGTCGCCGCCCGGACAGCCGCAACGCGCCGGGCGGCCAGTTGGTCCAGGCGACCGACCAGTGGATCGCTGTCCGCGGCGCGCGCATCACGCTCTTGGACGACGACGGCGTGCGCGCCCGCATGGCCGGGGCCTGGCTGCGGCAGATGGGCCACCGCGACGTGTTCGTGGTCGAGGGCGGGCTGGACGACGCTGCGTCCGTGGCCGCCGTGCCGCCATCCTTGCCGGATGTGCCTTTGGCCGCGCCGGGCGACCGCGACGGCGCGCTGGCGGTCGATCTCGCGCGCAGCGTGGAGTTCCGCAAGGGCCACATCCCAGGCGCCGTCTGGGGCATCCGCACCCGGCTCCATGCGCTCCAGGATCGGCTGACCCGTGCGGAGCGCGTGGTCGCGACCTCGCCCGACGGCGTGCTGGCCCGGCTGGCGGTGGCGGAGCTGCAAGGCCTGACCGCCGCGCCGGTGCAGGCTCTGGACGGCGGGACGGCTGCGTGGGCCGCCGCCGGCAATGCTCTGGCCGCCGATCGCGCCAATCCGCCGGACGAGGCCTGCGTCGATGTTTACCTGCGCCCCTACGACCGCAACTCGGGGATGGAGGCGGCGATGCAGGCGTACTTGGATTGGGAAATCGACCTGCCCCAGGGGATTGAGCGTGACGGCACGGTCAATTTCGGCGTCTGACCGGCTGCTGGCGGTCGGACGCCGGGGCGTCGGGCTGCTGCTGGATGTGCTGCTGCCGCCGCAGTGCCTGACCTGCGATGCGCCGGTGGGTGCGCCGGGGCAGTTCTGCGCGGCCTGCTTCCGCCGCACCGCCTTCGTGACCGACCCGTGCTGCGTGGCGTGCGGGCGGCCGTTCGGCTCGGCGCTGCAAGGCGGGGCGTCGGGCCTGTGCACCGACTGCCGGGAGCATCCGCCCGCGTGGACGGCGGCGCGTGCGGCGCTGCGCTACGACGACCAGGCCCGGCGCATCCTGCTGCCGTTCAAGCACGGCGACCGGATCGAGACCGCCCGGGCGCTGGCGCCGCACATGGCACGGGCCGGGGCGGCGCTGCTGGCCGCCGCGGACTGGCTGGTGCCGGTGCCGCTGCACCGCCGGCGCCTGCTGTCCCGCCGCTACAACCAGTCGGCGCTGCTGGCCCAGCACCTGTCGCGGCTGTCCGGGCGGCCCATGGTGCTGGACGGGCTGCGCCGGACCCGCGCCACGCCCTCCCTTGGGCACAAGACCGGCACGGAACGGCGGGCTGAGGTCGCAGGCGCCTTCGTCGTGCGGCCGTCGCGCCGGGGGCAGCTCGCGGATTCGAGGGTGCTGCTGATCGACGACGTGATG
>CAXUIQ010000522.1:0-3246 GCA_964250815.1 uncultured Acetobacteraceae bacterium | reverse complement strand
CGGTTGAACAGCTCCTTCAGATCCTTGAAGCCGTCATAGCCGAGGCTTTGCGCGAACCGCACGAGGCTTGATGCGTGCACCCCGCACTTCGCGGCGATGTCGTTGATCGACTGGATTGCGACATCATTCGGGTTCTGGGTGAGGTAGCGCGCGACCGTCTGAAAGCTGCGGCTCAGCCCCTCATACTCGGCCTGGATCAATCCGACAAAGGCCTCATAATCCGTGGGCGGTTTCGCGTGCGTCAACTTGAGGTCAATTCCGAGCACGCCGACCCCCATGGGCAACGAACTGGCAGCCGTCGCCAAGGTCGCGGGACCGTCCGCGGCAAGCCACGCGCCGGGCCGGCGCCGCACCCTTCACACGCCGACCCGCTGCTCCTTGCGCTTCTCCTCCTGGGCGGCGCGTGCTTCGCGCACCTCCTGGCGGTGGCTGACCTGCGGCACGCCCACGTCCCACCAGGCGTCGCCCGGGCTCCAGCGGAAGGCGTCGGAGACGATGGTGATGACGGTCGTGCGGTCGGTCGTCTTGGCCCAGTCCATGGCCAGCCCGAAGTCCGCCAGGCTCTCGACCCGGCGCGCGAGCGCCCCCATGCTCTCTGCGTGCTTGGCGAAGTCCACCGCGAACGGCTCCTTCACGCGGCAGTCCCGGATGAGGTTGTTGAATGGCGCCGCGCCCTTGCCGATCTGCAAGCGGTTGATGACGGCGTAGCCGCCGTTGTCGCAGACGACCAGGATGAACTTGTGGCCGGCAAGCACGCTCGAATAGATGTCCGAGTTCATCATCATGTACGTGCCGTCGCCGACGAGCACGATGGGCGTGCGCGTCGGGTCCGCCATCGCCGCGCCCCAGCCGGCGGCGATCTCGTAGCCCATGTTGGAGAACCCGAACTCGCAGTCAAAGGTGTTGGCGGCCTTCACGCGCCAGTTCTTGGTCGTCTCGCCCGGCAGGCCGCCCGCGGCGGTGATCACGCAGTCGCGCTCGCCGGCCTTCGCGTTGACCACGCCGACGACCTGCGCATAGGTCGGGACCGGGTCGTTGGTCGGCTTCTGCAGCTCGTCCAGCGTGGCGTTCCAGGTAGCGAACGCTTTCCGCCCCTTGTCCATCCATGCCCCGTCCGCCAGCCAGCCGTCCAGGGCCGCGTCGAGTTCCCGCATGGTCTCGCGTGCGTCGCCGACCACCGGAAGCGCCCGGTGCTTGACCGCGTCCCAGCGGGCGGTGTTCACGGACACGAACTTGGCGTCCCTCGCGAAGGCGGTCCACGACCCGGTGGTGAAGTCCTGCAGCCGCGTGCCGACCGCGAGCACCACGTCGGCCTGCGCCGCCAGCTCGTTGGCGGAGGACGAGCCGACGATGCCCAGCGGCCCGACGTGGGCCGGGTGGCCGTGGCTGACCGAACTCTTGCCCGCGATCGTCTCGACGAGCGGGATGCCGTGCCGCTCGGCGAAGGCGGCCACCTCCGCCTCGGCGAAGGAGTAGCGCACGCCCCCGCCGGCGACGAGCAGGGGACGCTTGGCCCCTTTCAGGATCTCGGCCGCCTGCCTGACGCGGTCGCGGTCGGGCCGCGGGCGCGGCACGGCGTGGACGACCGGCTCGAAGAACTCGGCCGGGTAGTCAACCGCGATCTCCTGGACATCCTGCGGGAGCGCGATGAAGGCCGGCCCGCAATCCGCCGGGTCGAGCATGGCCGCGACCGCCTGGGGAAGCGACGAGATGATCTGCTCGGGATGGGTGATCCGGTCCCAGTAGCGCACGACGGGCTTGAAGGCGTCGTTGACCGTGATGGTCGGGTCGTTGAACTGCTCGACCTGCTGCAGCACGGGGTCGGGCCGGCGGCTCGCGAACGTGTCGCCGGCCAGCAGCAGCACCGGGAGGCGGTTGGCGAGGGCGGTGCCCGCCGCCGTGACCATGTTGAGCGCTCCGGGTCCGATGGAGGTGGCGGCCACCATGATCTGCCGGCGGCGCTTGGCCTTCGCAAAGCCGATAGCCGCGAGCGCCATCGATTGCTCGTTCTGGCCGCGCCACGTCGGCAACCGGTCCTGGACCGCCTCCAGCGCTTCCGACAGGCAGGTGACGTTGCCATGGCCGAAGATGGCGAACACGCCGGGAAACAGCGGCTCCTCCTCGCCATCGGCCATGGTCCTCTGGGCGCAGAGATAGCGCACGAGGGCCTGCGCCATCGTCAAGCGTACGGTCTCGCCCATGGTGCCTCGCTCCCCTATGTTGTTCACGGCCCTTTCTGCAATTCATATTGAGAGTTTTTGAAGCGTGCAACGGCTTTTGCGCACTCCCCTGGTGCTGCCTCCTTGGAGGCGATTGCCAGAACTGGCGAGCGAGCCTGCGTGGCAGGCGACGGGGGCGGCGTCCCCAGTTGCCGCGGCGTGGTGCTGTTCACTTCGACGGCAACCGCTTGGCGGAGCGGGTCCTCGCGCGAACCGGGCGCATCGGTCTAGCGGAGCCTGGATGCGATGAGCGCACCGGCCACAGCCGCCAGAGTTCCGATGAGGAAGACGCTCGCCGGTTGGAATGCGGCGGCGACGCCCCCAAGAAGGGGGCCGGTAAGCCCGATGGCGACGTCCTGGAAGCCCGCGAAGGCGCCGACGGCGATGCCCCGGCTTTCCGGCGGGACCCGGCGGAACGCCTCGACGCCCAGCGACGGGAACACAAGCGAGCAGCCCAGGCCCGTCAGGCCGGCCCCCACGAACGCCAGGGCCGGCCCGGGCGCCAGCCAGAGCAGGAGCTGGCCCAAGGCCTCGACCGCCATCGACAACGCCGCGACGGCGGCGGCGCCGAACCGGTCCGGGAGGTTTCCCGCCGCAACCCGCACGAGAACGAAGCAGGCTCCGTATGCCAAGAGCGGGAAACCCGCACCGTCCCAACCGCGGTCGGCGAAGTCCAGGGCAGCGAACGTCGATACGGCCGCGAAGCCGATGCCGCTCATCGTCAGCCCAAGCCCGGGCCGCCAGATCCGGCCAAGCACGTGGGCGACGGGCAGGCGCGTCCCGCCCGCGGCCGGGACGGGCGCGAGCGGCAACACGGCCCCGAGCGCGACAAGCGGAAGCAAGGCGGTCGCGACGGACACGGCCGTGAACCCCGCCGCATGGAACATGGCAAAGCCGAGGGGCGCGCCGGCTGCGAGCGAACCATACTGCGCCATGCCGTT
The DNA here is from genome assembly GCA_964250815.1 of uncultured Acetobacteraceae bacterium. Lineage (GTDB taxonomy): Bacteria > Pseudomonadota > Alphaproteobacteria > Acetobacterales > Acetobacteraceae > CAHJXG01. Next base: position 86 of record CAXUIQ010000522.1, on the reverse strand, counting down.
CCAGGACATTGCCGCCCCTGCCCGCCCGGGTCCCGCCCGCGACATGCCCCAACTCACCACCCCGGTGATGAGCAGGCTTTAGCCGC
>CAXUIQ010000521.1:0-3255 GCA_964250815.1 uncultured Acetobacteraceae bacterium | reverse complement strand
GGGGGTGTCCGCACGCTCCGTTGCTTGGCGGCCGCGGCAGCGCTCGGGAGCGCCGCCGAAGCTGCACGGGCGGAGGGGGACGCCTGCGCCGCCGTCCTGGCCGCGGCCCGGGCGATCGGGACGGCGCCGCAGTACCGCTCCGTCCTAGTTGCGACCACGCCGACGCGGCGGCGCCCGTTCGAAACCGAGCAGATCGTCGTCGGCGACCTGATGTTCGCGACCTCGCCCGGCGCCGGGATCAGCCGGTAGCCGCCCATGCCGGCATCCGCCCGGGCGGCGCTGGCGGCCGGCCTGGTCCGCTATCCCCCGCACCATTGCACGGCGGCGGACCCCGCCGGGGCGGACGCATCCTTGCGCGTGTTCAGCTATCGGCAGGATGTGTCGGGGCCGGGCAGCGCCAGCAGCCGGCTTTGGGTCGGCACGCAGGACGGGCGGCCCCGCCGCCTGGAAAGCGAGGAGGGCGCGATGCGGGTGGTCGTCACCTTGGAGTATGAAGGCGTGACGCCGCCCGAACTGCACGAGCCGGCGCCGCCCTAAGCATCGTTCGGCGGAGTATGCCACGCTCCGCCGGCGAGATGATGCGTCTAGACAAGCCTGCTTAGCCCGCCCATCGCGCACGTGACCAAAATGCGGGTGGCGTTCGTGCCAGGCTGGCATTACTCTGGCGTGCTAACCGAAGTTGATTGCGAAGGCTGCGGTCCCCGGGGCCAACTTCCCAGCGGCAAGCGTGCCGGCACTGACGGCCGCGCCGTCCGCAGCCGGTTACTTGGAGGAGAGGCAACATGATCAAGGTCAAGGTGAACGGCGAGGAACGGAGCTGGGACGGCGACCCGTCCTTGCCGCTGCTGTGGTATTTGCGCGACGAGCTGGGCTTGGTCGGCACCAAGTTCGGCTGCGGCCAGGCGCTTTGCGGCGCGTGCACGGTGCACGTCGAGGGAAGCGCCGCGCGGTCCTGCATCACTGCGGTGTCCGACGTGGACGGGCAGAACGTCGTAACCATCGAAGGGCTGCACCCGCACGGCGACCATCCCGTGCAGAAGGCGTGGCGCGAGCTGAACGTGCCGCAGTGCGGGTTCTGCCAGGCCGGGCAGATCATGCAGGCGGCGGCGCTGCTGGCGGAAACCAAGAACCCGTCCGACGACGAGATCCGCGGCGGCATGTCCGGCAACATCTGCCGCTGCGGCTGCTACCAGCGAATCGAGGCGGCCGTCCGCGTCGCCGCAACGGGGACCTGAGCCATGACCCACTTCCAGGACTTGAGCAAGCAGGCGCAAGGCGGGACGGCGGGCGAGATGGCGCTCGGCCCCGTGGAGAACGTGAGCCGCCGCGGGCTTTTGAAGGGCGTTGCCGCCGTGGGCGGCCTGGTGCTCGCGGCCTCGGTGCTGCCGCGCCGGGCCATGGCGGCGTACAACACGGGCGCCGGGGCCATGCCGCACGGGGTCGTGACCGACCCGCGCGTGTTCGTCTCCATCGCGCCGGACGGGATCGTGACCATCGTCGCGCACCGGTCCGAGATGGGCACGGGCGTGAAAACGGGCCTGCCGATGATCGTGGCGGACGAGATGGGCGCCGACTGGGCGCGCGTCCGCATCGTGCAGGCGCCGGGCGACGAGGCCAAGTACGGCAACCAGGACACCGACGGCTCCCGCAGCACCCGGCATTACCTGATCCCGATGCGGGAAGTGGGCGCGTCCGCGCGCACCATGCTGGAAACGGCGGCGGCGCAGCGTTGGAAGGTGCCGGTCTCCGAAGTCAAGACGACCGTTCACGAGGTCGTGCATGACGGCTCCGGCCGCCGCGCGGGCTTTGGCGAGTTGGCGGGCGACGCGGCGGCGCTGCCGGTGCCGGCGCTGGAAACCTTGCGCCTCAAGGACCCCAAGGAGTTCCGCTACATCGGCAAGGGTGCGATCAGCATCACCGACCTGCACGACATCACCACGGGCAGCGCCACCTATGGCGCCGACGTGCGGCTGCCGGGCATGAAGTACGTGGCCATCGCCCGCCCGCCGGTCGTCGGCGGCAAGCTGGTGTCGTTCGACCCGGCGGAGGCCATGAAGGTGCCGGGCGTCGATAAGGTCATGGAGGTGCGGGGCTGGCCCTGGCCGTCCAAGTTCCAGCCGCTGGGCGGCGTCGCCGTGGTCGCGCGCAACACGGGTGCTGCCATCAAGGGGCGCAACGCGCTGAAGATCACCTGGGACGACGGCGCCAACGCCAAGTACGACAGCGTCGCCTACCGCAAGGAGCTGGAGCAGGCGGTGCGCGCCCCGGGCCTCGTCGTGCGGGACGACGGCGACGCGGAGGCGGCGCTCAAGACGGCCGACAAGGTGGTGTTGGCCGAGTACTACGCGCCGCACATCGCCCATGTCAGCATGGAGCCGCCGGTCGCGACCGCGCACTGGACGGATGGCAAGGTCGTGGCCTGGGCGCCGGTGCAAAGCCCCGGCGGCACGCGCGAGGATCTGGCCAAGACGCTGGACATCTCCGCCGACAACGTGACGGTGCACCCGACGCTGCTCGGCGGCGGCTTCGGCCGCAAGTCCAAGTGCGACTACGTGCTGGAAGCGGCGCTGCTGTCGCGCGAGCTGAACGCGCCGGTGCGGGTGCAGTGGACGCGGGAAGACGACGTGCACCACGACTTCCTGCACACGGTCTCGGCCGAGCGGATCGAGGCCGGGCTGGACAAGTCCGGCAAGGTGGTGGCCTGGCGCCACCGCAGCGCCGCGCCGAGCATCGGCTCCACCTTCGCGCCCGACACCAAGCACCAGATCCCGATCGAGCTGGGCATGGGGCTGATCGACCTGCCGTTCGACATCAAGAACGTGCGCTGCGAGAACCCGGAGGCGGCGGCGCACACCCGCATCGGCTGGTTCCGCTCGGTGTCCAACATCCCGCGCGCCTTCGCCGTGCAGTCCATGGTGGCGGAGATCGCGCACGCCACCGGGCGCGACCCCAAGGAGGTGCTGCTGGAGCTGATCGGCCCGGCGCGCATCGTGCCGTTCAGCGCCTCGGTCAAGACGCCGTGGAACTACGGGGAGCCGGTGGACAGCTACCCGATCGACGCCGGCCGGCTGCGCCGGGTCGTGGAGCTGGCGGCGGACAAGGCGGGGTGGGGGCGCAAGCTGCCGGAGGGCCACGGCCTGGGCATTGCGGCGCACCGCAGCTTCGTCAGCTACATCGCGACCGTGGTCGAGGTGGCGGTGGACAAGAAGGGCGTGCTCACCGTGCCGCGGGTCGATACCGCGATCGACTGCGGCG
>CAXUIQ010000520.1:0-3262 GCA_964250815.1 uncultured Acetobacteraceae bacterium | reverse complement strand
CTCTCCTTGCGTCAACGCGAGGATTGAACGCCCATGCAGCGGTTTTGTTCCCCGCCGATCGACGGCCGCCGCGCCGCACCAGGTCACGACCGGTAGTACCGCTTCGCCCGCCGCTCCGCCTCCTTGGCCGCGTCCTCCGGCGTGCTGTCCCCCGTGCTGGCGGACGCCACCATATCGACCATCACGTAGTCGGCCATCACCGCGCCCGACTGCTCGGTGATCGCGCCGGGCCAGGCGTACCAGCGCGACGCCGCCATGGTGTCCTTGTAGATCCGCACCTTGGGGTCGCCGCTCGTCCACACGGAACTGGTCTCGTAGGCGCGCAGCGGCTGGCCCCAGTAGCCGAAGCTGCCGGACAGCCAGGGGTCGTACTGCGGCGCTTCCATCATGAACGCGAGGTAGGCGCGGGCCGCGTTGGGGAACTTCGTGTGCCGGAACGCCATGGCGTTGATCGCGAGCGCCCCCTGGGTCACGACGCCCGCCGGGCCGACCGGCATGAGGGCGTGGTTCATGTCCGCGCCGATGGCCGCGATCTTGGGGTCCGGGCTGTTCTTCGCGGAATAGTACAGCGACACCCCGTTCTGCGTCACGCCCAGCTCGCCCGCCAGCATCGCCTTGTTGTTGCTGGGGTCGAGCCAGGCGTTGGTGCCGGGGATGAACGTCTCGTAGAGGGCGCGGCCGTACTTCAGCGCCTCCACCGTCTGCTTGCTGTTGATGGTGACGTGGCCCGCCTCGTCCGTCATCGCGCCGCCGTGCGCCCAGACCAGCCAATGGCAGTAGGCGTTCGCGTCCCCCACCGCGTGGCCCAGCGCGAAGCCCGCCGGGTGCCCCGCCGGCTTCAGCTTGCGGCACAGGTCCAGCAGCTTGTCGGTGGTGTCCGGGAACGTGTCGAACCCGGCCTCCTTGACCCAGCTTTCCCGGTACACCATCGGCCCGCCGCTTGCCCCCATGGGAATGGCGATCCACCGGTCGGTGCCGAACTTCTTGCCGTACTTCTCCGCCAGCGGATACCAGCCGCCGTATTTCCTGCCCAAGTACTCCGCGACGTCGGTCAGGTCGATCAGCTTGTCCGCGTAGAGGTGCGGGTCGTCGGTCCAGCCCACCACCACGTCCGGCCCGGCGCCGGTGTTGGCCGTCACCGCCGTCTGCGGGCGCAGGTCCTCCCAGCCGGAGAAATCGACGCGGACCTGCACGCCCATGGCGTCGGCGAAGCGCCTGGTGTTCTCGCGGAAGACCGCCTCGTCCGGCTCCACGAACTTGGCCGGGCGCAGCACGCGGAGGCTGGCGTTCTTCTCGATGGGGAGCGGAGGCGGCGGCACGTCGGCGGCGGGGATCGCGGCGCGGGCGGCGCGGCCCAGCAGGCCCGCGGCCAAGGCGCCGGCGCCGAGGCCGCGTCGGGTGAGGTCGTGCATGGCGTTCGGTCTCCCCTTGTGTCTCTTGCCCGGCGGGTTGGTCCGCCTCGCAAGGCGCGCAGCTATCCCGGTGGCGGGCCAGCCTGGACCGGAACGCAAGCCTGGATGGGCCAGGCCGTCCCGATCCCGCAGCCAACCGCGAATGCGCCCACCGTCACGGCGCAGGTGCCGATGGCCCAGCGCCGGTCGCCCCGACGCAACTCGGCAAGCCAGGCGTCATGATCGAGGGTTAGGGACGCCATCACAGCTTGCCCAGCAGGCGCAGCAACAGCCCCAAGGCCGCAACTCCGGCGGCGAATGCCGTGCTCAGCCCGGCGATGGCCTGCACGACGAACTTGCGGTTCTCGTAGGCCATCTCCTTGCGCATCTTTTCGATGTTCACCGTCATCTGGTCCACCCTCAGCTCGTGCTCGCAGCGAAATCGCGAAGCGATTTGCGCGAGATCCTCTTGGTCCTGCGTCAGCGGCATCTCAGCTCCCTCGCCGCCGGGCCACCATACCCCATCACCCCGCCAGCCGCGCCCCCGTTTCCCGGTCGAACAGGTGCACCAGCGCCGGGTCGGCGGTGACGGCCAGCTCTTGCCCTGGACGCGCCGACACGCGCTCCCGGAACGCCCCCATCACCGGCAGCGCGTCCGCCTGCGCGCCCAGCCGCCCGTGGACCTGCGTCTCGCTGCCCGTGGGTTCCACCACCTGCACCAGGAGCGGCACGCCGCCGCCGTCCGCCAGTTGCAGGTGTTCCGGCCGCACCCCGTACACCGCCGGGCGCCCCGCGTTTCGCACGCCCGGCGGCAGCGGCCACAGGCTGCCGCCCTCGGCCCGGAAGCCGCCCGCCTCCACCGTGCCGGGCAGGAAGTTCATCGCGGGGCTGCCGATGAACCCGGCCACGAACCGGTTGGCCGGGCGGTCGTACAGGTCCAGGGGCGAGCCGGCCTGCTCCACCCGGCCCGCGTTCATCACCACGATCTCGTCCGCCATGGTCATCGCCTCGATCTGGTCGTGGGTCACGTAGATCGTGGTGGTGCGCAGCCGCTGGTGCAGGTCCTTGAGTTCCGCCCGCGTCTGCACCCGCAGCTTGGCGTCGAGGTTGGACAGCGGCTCGTCGAACAGGAACACCTGGGGGTCGCGCACGATGGCGCGTCCCATGGCGACCCGCTGCCGCTGCCCGCCCGACAACTGCCGGGGATAGCGGTCGAGCAGCCCGTCGAGGCCCAGGATCGCCGCCGCCCGCCCCACCCGCTCCGCCATCGCGGCCTGCGGCGCGCGGGCGAGCTTCAGGCTGAACGCCATGTTGTCCCGCACCGTCATGTGCGGATAGAGCGCGTAGTTCTGGAACACCATGGCGATGTCGCGCCCCTTGGGCGGCACCTGGTTCACCACGCGCCCGCCGATCGAAACCTCGCCGCCGTCGATCTCCTCCAGCCCGGCCACCATGCGCAGCAGCGTGCTCTTGCCGCAGCCGGACGGCCCCACCAGCACGGTGAAGGCGCCGTCCGCGATCTCGATGCTGACGCCGTGCAGCACGGGCGTCGCGCCGAACGCCTTGGTGACGCCGCGGATGGAGACGGTGGCCATGGGGGCTTCCTCGACAACGCCGGATCGCGGGGCCTCACCGGGCCGTGACCGGGAGCCTAGGACGGAAGGCGGGCCTCCGCCAGGGGCCTCCTCAGCGCCGCCCGTGCCGCCCCCGCGACGCCGGACCCCACCCGTCCGGGTGCTTGACCCAGCAGCTTTCCGACTGGCGCAGCCGCACGGAGCGGAAGCCGCGCCAGCCGTCTCCAGGCTCGCGCCGCCCGGCCGCCCCCCCCCCCCCCCGCGCCCCCCGCCGCCGCCGCGGCCTTTTGCACCGCG
>CAXUIQ010000519.1:0-3264 GCA_964250815.1 uncultured Acetobacteraceae bacterium | reverse complement strand
GGTAGGGCGGGATCACGTGAACCTGCGCCCCGGGCACGTCGGCGCGGATCGCGGCGGCCTCCTCCTCGCTCGGCGTCATCACGCGGTCCACTTGCGCGAAGATGCGGCTCTCGATCCGCTTCAGGCGCTTGCTCTCAGCGAGGGCGTGCGGATCGCCTTCCAGCTCCCAGCGGCGGCGCTCGCGCAGGTGGTGCAGGTCGTGCGTGTAGTACAGGACCGGCGCCCGGGTCTCCGCCCGGATCAGGTCGAGGATGGGGCCGGTCACGTCGGGCCGGGCGGTCCAAACAAGGTCCACCTGCCGGCCATGCGCCCGCAGCCAGCGGTCGGGCGTCTCCGGCGCGTGCAGCACCTCGATGCCGTCCTGCTGCAAGGCGGCGGTGTAGGGCTGGGTGGGCGCATTGTCGAAGGCCGGGCAGAAGATGACCTGGTAGCCCATGTCCTGTAGCAAGTGCAGGTATTGGTTGAGCGTGACGCCGCCGGCGTTGCGGTCCCATTCCGGCACGCGGTCGTCGATCACCAGGGCCACGCCCAACGGGGCCGGACGGCTGCGGATGTGCAGCTCCGGCGCGTTCGGCAAGGGCTGGCCCAGCAGCGTGCGCGCCCACTTCTCGCAGAACTTCGCGTGGTTCGCCCGGCTGTGCCGGTCCCGCGCCTCCGCGCCGTAGGAGTTGCTGCCGTGGTGAACGACGGCGCTGGCCGGCTGATACACCACGCGCCAACCGCGGTCGCGGAGCGTGAACGCCAGGTCGAACTCCTCGTAGAACGCGGGCGCGTAGCGGTCGTCGAACCCGCCCGCCTCCTCGAACGCCTGCCTGCGGACCAGGATGCAGGCGCCGACCGCCACGTCCACGTCGCGGACGAAGTTGACCTCGGGCGCTGCCGGGTCGCGCCCGGCGCCGTAGGGCAGGCCCCAGCCGTCGCGCAGCACCGCGCCGCCGGCCTCCTGCACCGTGCCGTCGGCGTTCAGCAGCTTGGCGCCGACCATGCCCACCAGCGGGTCGGCGTCGGCCAGGCGCACGAGCGGCGCCAGCCAGTCCGGACGCACCGCCGTGTCGTTGTTGAGGAATACGATGTGCCGCCCGAGCGCCGAGCCGGCCGCGTTGTTGCAGCTCCGCAGGAAGCCGAGGTTGGCCGGGTTCTCGATGGTGCGCAGGCCCGGCACGCGCTCCCGCAGCAAGGGCGCGATGGGGCCGGCCGGCTTGTCGTCGGCGACGATCACCTCGTAGCGGAGCGCGTCGCCGCTGTGCAGCATGACCGCCTGCAAGCAGCGCAGGGTGTCGCCGTAGTGTCCGTAGGCCGGCACGATGATCGAAACGTCGGGCGCAGGCTCCGGGGGAAAGGCCACCGCTGGCGGCGCCTCGGCGCCGGGCGCCTGGTGCGGGGAGACCGGGACGCCCGCGGTGCGGCCGACCTCCAGCCAGTGCGCCAGCGGGTCCGCGCCAGGGGGAAGGCCATGCTGCGCGCGGTACCACGCGGCGTCGAACAGCGGATGCGGGTTCAGCCCATCGCGGACGCCGCGGTGCCACCAATGCAGCAGCGGGTCGAAGTCCGGCCCGTCGCCGTGGTCCAGCGTGAGCGCGCGGGCGTCCAGCATGGGGTTCGGGTCACGCCCGGCAGCCCGGCCGACGCCGATCCAATGGGTCAGTGCGTCCTTCCCGGCAGCGTCCGGGTTCTGCGCCAAGTACCAATCCACGTCCAGGAACGGATTGGGGTCGAGGCCCCGGGCCGTGCCTTCCCGCTGCCAGTACAGCAGCGGGTTCTCCCCGGTTTCCGCCACGGCGGGGTAGCGGGCGAGGAACCAGGCGGTGTCGAAGTAGCGGTTCGGCATGGCGCCGGACTGCGCGCCGACCCAGGCGAAGTGGGCGGCGGGATCGTGGCCCGCCGCGGCCAGGTCGGGGTGGCTCGCCAGGTAGAACCCGGCATCGAACAGCGGGGAAGCACGCAAGGCGGCGGCCTCCGCGGCCCGCCGGGCACGCAGGCGCCGATGGGCCGCGAGCTTCCCGGACAGTGCCATTCCGGCCAGGCGCAACGCACGCCGGATGCCGCGCCCGAGCCAAGGCGCGCGCCGGCCCAGCAGGCGAACCGGGGCGGCGAACCGCCAGGACGCCGAGCGGTAGGTCGCCGCCTGCAACGCCTCCGCCTGCGCCAGCGCCGCGCGCACCCCGGCCAACTCGGCGTCCCGTCCGGCCAGCACCTGATGCACCCGCTCCCAATCCTCGGCGCGGGCGGCGAGCATCGCCAGCAGCTCCGCCGCGTGGGCGTCGCGCTGGGCAAGCTGGTTTTTCAGCGTCGCCTGGTAGGACCAGGCGTCCTCCAGCTCGGCCCGGGTCTCGTCGGCTTCGCGCCGCAGGGTGTCCAAGACCGCAAGCTGCCCAGTCAGCCGCGCGACCTCGGCCTCGGCGTGCGCGGCCTCGGCTTGGGCCTGCGCGGCGGCGTCCCGGGCGTCTTGCAGCGCCGCGACCTCGGCGGCATAGCCGGCGTTGCGCGCTTCCGCCCGCCGCTGCGCGGCGATGGCGTGCGTTTGCTCGAAATGGTCCATCCAACGCTCGCCCAGCAAGGCGAAGCGCTCCCGCACGGACGACGCCGCATCGCCCAGGCGGCACAGCGCCAGCACGTCCTCCGGCGCGTGGGGGCCGACGGCGAGGACGCCCAGGCCGTGGCTGTGCAGGAACTCGAACCCCGGATGCGCCGCTTGCAGCTCCCGCCACAAGCGCCAAACGCCGAAGTCGCCCCGCCGCTCGTTGGTGTCATGGAACAGCACCACGGCGCGGTCGGACAGCTTGGGGCGCCAGGACTCGAAATCCCCGCGCACCGCGTCGTAGGTGTGGAAGCCGTCGATGTGCAGCAGGTCGATGGAGCCGTCGGCGAAGTGCGGCAGCGCCTCCTGGAAGGTGCAGCGCAGTAGCTCGGAGAACCCGGCAAAGCGCGCGTCGTGGAAGCGCCGCAGTGCCTCGAACACCGCGTCGCCGTAGTGGCCGGCGTGCTCGTCCCCTTGCCAGGTATCCACGGCGTAGCACCGGGCGTCGATGCCGAACCGGGCCACGGCCTCGCAGAAGGCCGCATAGGACACGCCGTTGTGGGTGCCCAGCTCGACCAGCAGCCGGGGGCGGCAAGCAGCGACGACCCAATGCGCAAAGGGGATGTGGCCGTACCAGGTGCTGGCGGCGCCGACGAGCGCCGGACGCAGGAACAGCGGGTCCAGCGCAGGATCGCACAGCCGGTCCAGCGTGTCGGCCGTGACCGGGTCGAGCCTCGGCGGATCGG
>CAXUIQ010000518.1:0-3272 GCA_964250815.1 uncultured Acetobacteraceae bacterium | reverse complement strand
GCCACCACCACCGGGGCCCGGGGCGGGGGGGCGATGGCGGGGGCGTCGGCGCGGGCCCAGGCCCGCGGCGTGGCGAGCAGGGCGCGGCGGGTGGGCATGGCGGACTCCGGGCGGGGAAGCGCCACGATGCGGCGGCTACTCCTCCTCGTCCAGGAAGAACTGGTCGGCGTCCTCGTCATACGAATATAGCTCGGCGTAGCGGCCCCAGGAGATGGCGGCCGACAGCGTATCCTCGGCGTAGTCCGGGGACATGAAATCCTCCAGCTCGTCGCGGAAGCGCACCGCGGCGGCGCGGTGGTTCGGGCGCTCGTCCAGCACCCGGCGGATTTGCGCCGCCAGCGGCACGTTGGCCCGCAGCGCTTCCCCGAAGATCTTCTTGCGGGCGTCCGTGTCGGCTTCCACGAACGCCCGGCCGCGGTCCAGGAGGCGGAGGTCGCCCTCCTCCAGCATCGCGAAGCCCAGGAGCTGCAACGCTTCGCCCATCGGCAGCAGGTCGTCCAGCTCAAGCTGCAGCGACCCCGCCAGCGCCGGCAGGTCGGCCCGGCCGCGGTAGGGCGGCGCCGCCACGGTCTCGGCGAGGCCGGCGAGCAGGTTGGTCGAGACCCGGTGCAGCCGCATCGCCATGGTCGGCAGGGGCGCGGCGGCGGTGCGGGCCGCAGGCGCGCGCCGGGTCATCAGCGCGTAGATGTCATCGACCATCTGCCGGAACGCCGGGTCGTGCCGGTCGCGCGGGTGGGGGAACGGCACGCGCAGCTCGCTCGCGACCCGGCCGGGATTGGAGCTGAACACCAGGATGCGGTCGCACATCAGCACCGCTTCCTCGATGTTGTGGGTGACCATCAGCACGGACTTGACCGGCAGCTTGCCCTCGCTCCACAGGTCGATCAGGTCGGTGCGCAGCGTTTCCGCGGTCAGCACGTCGAGCGCGCTGAACGGCTCGTCCATCAGCAGCAGGTCCGGATGCACCACGAGCGCCCGGGCCAGGCCGACGCGCTGCCTCATGCCGCCCGACAGCTCCTTGGGATAGGCGCTCTCGTAGCCGCCAAGGCCGATCAGGTCGATGGCGGCCTCCGCCCGCTCCTCGCGGTCGGCGCGCGGCACGCCGAGCGCCTCCAGCCCCAGCTCGACGTTCTCCTGCACCGTGAGCCACGGGAACAGCGCGAAGCTTTGGAACACCATGGCGACGCCGTTGGCCGGGCCGTGCAGCGCCTGCCCGCGCCACAGCACCTTTCCGGCAGTTGGCGCCAAAAGGCCGGAGATGATGCGCAGCAGGGTGGACTTGCCGGACCCCGACCGGCCCAGCAGCCCCACGATCTCGCCGCTGCGCAGCGACACATCGACGTTGTCGAGCACGACAAGGTCGGCGCTGCTGTCCTTGTGGTAGGACTGGCGGACGCCGCGAACCTGGAGCAGGTCTTCGGCCGCAAGGGTCTGGTCCATGGGCAGGCTCCGGTCAGAGGGTCAGGCGTCGGCTGGCGAAGCCGTAAAGCGGGCGCCACAAGAGGCGGTTGAAGGCGACGACAAAGGCGGACATGACGGCGACGCCTAGCACCACCTTGGCGGTGGCGCCATCGGCGGTCGCCTGCGCGATGTAGGCGCCCAGGCCGTGCGCGACCAGCTTGGTGTCGCCCCAGCTCGCGACCTCCGCCACGATGGCGGCGTTCCACGACCCGCCGGACGCCGTGATGGCGCCGGTCACGTAGTACGGGAACACGCCCGGCAGGATCACCCGGCGCCACCACAGCCAGCCGCCGACCCGGAAGTTGCGCGCGGCCTCCTGCAGGTCGCCCGGGAAGGCGCTGGCGCCGGCGATCACGTTGAACAGGATGTACCACTGCGTGCCCAGGATCATCAGGGGCGTGAGCCAGATGTCCGGGTTGCCCGCGAAGCGCACGATCAGCACGACGAAGATCGGGAAGAACAGGTTGGCCGGGAACGCCGCCAGGAACTGCGCCACCGGCTGCGCCCGCCGGCCCCACTTCGGCCGCAGCCCCAGCCATACCCCGATCGGCACCCAAACCATCGTCGCCAGCGTCATCAGCACCACGACGCGCAGCAGCGTGACCAGCCCGAGCTGCACGGTCTCCAGCAGGTCCGACCAAGCAAGGGACGCGGACACGTAGCTCACGATCTGCCAGACCGCCAGCGCCAGCCCGGCCGCCAGCACGGCCAGGAACGCCGCGTCGCCTGCGCGGGACGGCGCCCGCACCGCCGCTCTCTGCGTCTGGGTCCCAAGGGACAGCCGCAGGCCGCCGAACGCATCGAAGACCCTGCCCACTGCGCCCGACGCGGCACGCAGCAGCCGGGTGCGGCGGAGCAGCCGGAGCACCCAGGGGTCCTCGACCTCCTCGGACGCCGTCAGCTCGAAGCGGAACTTGGACGACCAGGCCACCAGCGGGCGGAACAGCAATTGGTCATAGGCCAGGATCACCAGCAGCATGGCGAAGATCGCATACAGCACGGCGCGGATGTCGCGCTGCTCCAGCGCGAGGGCCACGTAGCTGCCGATGCCGGGCAGCTTCCAGGTGGCGTCGCCCACGCTCACCGCCTCGCTCGCCACCACGAAGAACCAGCCGCCCGACATCGACATCATGGTGTTCCACACCAGGCCCGGCATGGCGAACGGCACCTCAAGCCGCCAGAAGCGCTGCCAGGCGGTCAGGCGGTAGCTGCGGGTCGCCTCGTCCAGATCGGCTGGCACGGTCTTCAGCGACTGGTACAGGCTGAACGCCATGTTCCAGGCCTGGCTGGTGAAGATCGCGAAGATGGCGGCAAGCTCCGCGCCCAGCACCTGGCCCGGGAACAGGCCCATGAAGAACACGACGGTGAAGGACAGGAAGCCCAGGATCGGCACGGATTGCAGGATGTCGAGGATGGGAATGAGGATCAGCCCGGCCCGCCGGCTCTTGGCCGCCCAGGTGGCATAGGTGAAGGTGAACAGCAGCGAGCACAGCAGGGCCGCGAACATGCGCAGCGTCGTCCGCACCGCGTAGCCCGGCAGGTTGATGGGATCGAGCGCGATGGCCGTCGCTTCCGGCGCATCGAGCGGCGCCATGGTGCCGCGCGCCACGCCCGCCACGTAGATCAGCACGCCGAAGATGCAGATGCCGGCGGCGATGTCGAACAGGTTGGGCAAGCGCCGGACGGACGCGAAGGCGGGGAAGGCGGTGCTGGGCATTGGGGCGATCCTGCCGGGGACGGATGCCTGTTACGCCGTTCGGGGCGAGGTGTCAGCACGCCGGGGCGTGTCAGTTTCGCGGCAGCCCTGCCGC
>CAXUIQ010000517.1:0-3278 GCA_964250815.1 uncultured Acetobacteraceae bacterium | reverse complement strand
GTCCAGGATCTGATCCGGGACGGCAAGGTGGGGCACTTCGGCCTGTCCGAAGCCGGCGCACAGACGATCCGCCGGGCGCACGCCGTCCAACCCGTCGCCGCCGTGCAAAGCGAGTACTCGCTGTGGTGGCGGCGCCCCGAGGCGGACGTGTTGCCGGCGTGCGAGGAGCTGGGGATCGGCTTCGTGCCCTTCAGCCCGCTCGGCCAGGGTTTCCTCACCGGCAAGATCGACGAGAGCACGGCCTTCGACGGTTCCGACCTCCGCAGCAGTTTCCTCGCTTCACCCCCGAGGCGCGGCGCGCGAACCAGGCCTTGGTTGCCCTCCTGGCCGGGATCGCGGCGCGCAAGGAGAAGACGCCTGCCCAAATCGCGCTGGCTTGGCTGCTGGCGCAGAAGCCCTGGATCGTGCCGGTCCCGGGCACCCGACGGCTTGAACGCCTGGACGAGAACATCGGGGCCGCCTCCGTCGCGCTCACGCCCGGCGACCTCCGCGAGATCGAGGACGCCGCGTCGGGGATCGAGGTGCAAGGTGCCCGGTATCCCGAACACCTGGAACGGATGACCGGTCTCTGACCCGCGGCCCGAACGGAAGAAGACACCATGAACCCCACCTACGACTTCAAGGGCCAGGTCGCCCTCGTGACCGGCGCCAGTTCCGGCATAGGGCTGGCGGCCGCGCAGGCTTTCGCCGAGGCGGGCGCCGCCGTCGTGCTGGCCGACATCAATGGGGATGCATTGCGCGCCGCGGCCAAGCCGCTGACCGCGGCCGGGCACGAGGCGGTCAGCGTCGTCTGCGACGTGGCCGACGAGGCGCAGGCTGCGGCACTGGTCGGCCGTGCGGTCGCCGAGTTCGGCCGGCTCGACATGGCCTACAACAACGCCGGCATCCTTGGCCCGATGGGCGACATGACCGAGGAAACGGCGGCGGGCTTCGACGAGGTCCATGCCGTCAACCTGCGCGGCGTGTGGACCTGCATGAAGCACGAGCTGCTGCACATGCGCCGGCAGGGCAGCGGCGCCATTGTCAACTGCTCGTCGCTGGGCGGCCTGGTCGGGCTGCCGGGCCGGGCGGCCTACCATGCGAGCAAGCATGGCGTGGTCGGCCTGACCAAGAGCGCCGCCCTGGACAACGCGACCCGTGGCATCCGGGTGAACGCCGTGTGCCCCGGCTGCATCGACACGCCCATGGGCGACGCGATCGACCCGGCGGCGATGAAGGGGTTCCTGCGCGACCAGCCGATCGGCCGGATGGGGCTTGCCAAAGAGGCCGCGGCGGCCGTGCTTTGGCTGTGCAGCCCGGGCGCCAGCTTCGTCCTTGGCGTGGCGCTGCCGGTCGATGGCGGCTTCACCGCGCATTGAGGCTTGATACCAGCCGCACCATCGGGCGACCGGCATCGGAGTCGTTTCTGGCGCGCGGCCTCAGCCGCAAACGCTTCGCGTGTCGAACCGAGAGGTTCGCCAGGTTTTGGCGGCCCCGCCAACCCGGACGGGCACTCCGCGCCTGGCCCCGCGCGCATACCGGTCAGCCCAGAGGGCTGCCGGTATGAGGAGACAAGCGATGAAGGACGTGTTCGGGAAGCGTCCCGGATAGGCCCGGAGCGCGGCCCAACTTGGAATGCCCGCTGCACGCCACGTTCTTCCGCCTCCGCGGGGCTTCGGCCGCCACCGCGGCGCGGAGCAGGCGCTGCAAGGAAGGACAACATGGAACCGTGGGCGGCGTCCGGTCCTTGGTTCGCCGCTGCTGGCGGCCCTGGACGGACCCGCCCTCGATGGAGAGACAAAGGTGCAACAAGTCCGCATGGCGGAAACCGAGACCGGTCCTGCCCAGGTGAAAGATCACAGGGCTGCGCTCAAGGAAGAAGTCGGTGCAAGCCTCAGATGATGCTCCCCGGCGCCGGCGCTCGGCCCAGCCCGCTTCGCGGCCGCTCCACACCTGGACCAGTGCGGGGCGCTTGCGCCCGGCCGATGCGGAGCAGGCCATGACACGCAGCCCTGGGGCCATGCCGCCACGTGCGGAGGCCGGCCAGACCGGGGTTGCGGCCGGCGCCGGGCCCGCCCGCGCCGCCCTCCCCGCGCCGCCCCGCCTGCGCGTGCTGGCGGTGCTCAGCCCCCTGCGGGGGGTCGCGTGCCGAGCGCCCGCCCGTTACCGGGCGGCGCTGCCGGCCATGGCGGCGGCGCTGCGGGCGGACGCGGGCACGATGGAGCTGACGGTCGCGGGCTACCTGGTCGGCTTCGGGGCCGGGCAACTCTTTTGGGGTCCGGTCGGGGACCGCTACGGGCGCCGGGGTCCGGTGGCGGCCGGGCTGGTCCTGTTCGTGGTCGGTTCGGCCGGCTGCGCGCTCTCGGCAAGCGCCGGGCAGATGATCGGATGGCGGGTGGTGCAGGCGGCGGGCGCCTGCGCGGGCGTGGTCCTCGCCCGCGCCATGGTGCACGACCTGTATCCGCGCGGCTGGGCGGCGCAGATGCTGTCCACGCTGATGACGGTGATGGCCGTCGCGCCCTTGCTGGGGCCGGCCGTGGGCGGGCAGATCCTGGCGCTTGCCGGGTGGCGGGCGATCTTCTGGACGCTGGTGGGCATCGGCCTGCTGACGCTCGCCGCGCTGTTCACGCTGCCGGAAACGTTGCCGCGCGAAGGACGCAACGCCGAGCCGCTGGGGCGCGCCCTTGGACGATGCGCCGGGCTGGCGCGCGACCGTGCCCTGCTCGGCTATGCCGGCGCGGTCGGGTTCTTCTACGCGGGCACCTTCGCCTATGTCGCCGGCACGCCCTTTGCCTACATCAGCTACCACCACGTCCCGCAGCAGCTTTACGGCGCGCTGTTTGCCGTGGGCATCGCCGGCATCATGGCCACGAACCTCGTCAACGCGCGGGTGGTGGTGCGGGCCGGCAGCGACCGGCTGCTGCGGGCGGGCGCAGCCATGGCGGCGCTGTCGGGCGTGGCGTCGGCGGTGGCGGCGTGGACCGGCTGGGGCGGCCTTGAGGGCCTGGGCGCGCCGCTGTTCGTGTTCGTGGCCGCGACCGGGTTCATCGTCGCCAACGCCATCGTCGGCGCGCTTGCCGGTGCAGCGCGGCGCGCGGGCGCCGTCTCGGCGCTGGTCGGCGCCGTGCAGTACGGCTCGGGCATGGTCGGCTCCGCCCTGGTGGGGGCGTGCGCCGACGGCACGCCGGGGCCGATGGGGTCCGTGATCGCGCTGGGCGGCCTCGGCAGCGCCGCCTGCGCGTGGCTGCTCCTGCCCGCGCCGGCGGCGGCCAGTCCCGCCGAAGCGGCGGCGGCACCAC
>CAXUIQ010000516.1:0-3282 GCA_964250815.1 uncultured Acetobacteraceae bacterium | reverse complement strand
CTCCGGCTCGAACCAGCGGTTGAAGGTGTCGGCCAGCAGCAGCACGTCGCCACGCGGCGCCGGGTCGGACGGGGCCTCGGCGTCGCGGAACGGCGCGCGGCTCCACGTCGGCAGGGAGCGGGCGGCGGACAGGCCGAGCATCCGCTCCGACACCCGGCGCAGCGCTGGGACCCGGTTGCGCAGGTTGGCCAGCGGCGCGAAGGCCGCGGCAGTCCGGGCGTAGCGCGGCAGCTCCGCCACCAGCCGCGCCCGACGCCCCACGCCGTGCCGGGCGGCGCGGGCGGCCAGCGCCTCGACCTTCATCTTCGCCATGTCCACGCCGGTCGGACACTCCCGCCGGCACGCCTTGCAGGACACGCACAAAGCCAAGGCGTCCGCCACGTCGTCCCCGGCCATCGCGTGCAAGCCTTGGGCATCGGCGCCAAGCTGCCCGGTCAGCGCCAGCCGCAGCGTGTTGGCCCGGCCGCGCGTCAGGTGCTTCTCGTCCCGCGTCACCCGGTAGCTCGGGCACATGGCGCCGGCGTCGAACTTGCGGCAGGCGCCGTTGTTGTTGCACATCTCGACCGCGGCCAGCATCCCGCCGAGCGGCCCCGGATGCTCCGACCAGTCGAGCTTCGGAGAGAAGCCCGGCGCCGCCGCGTAGCCCGGCGGGTAGCGGAACAGGCTGCGGTCGTCCATGCGCGGGGCGCGCACGACGCGGCCGGGGTTCAGGAGGCCGGCCGGGTCGAAGGCGTCCTTCACCGCCTCGAACGCGCGGACGATACGCCCTCCGAACATGCCTTCGTGGAACTCGCTGCGCACGATGCCGTCGCCGTGCTCGCCGCTGTGCGACCCCTTGTACTCGCGCACCAGGGCGAAGCACTCCTCCGCCACCGCGCGCATGGTGCGGATGTCGGCCGGGTCCTTCATGTTCAGCACCGGGCGCACATGCAGGCAGCCGACGCTGGCATGGGCGTACCAGGTGCCCTTGGTGCCGTATCGCGCGAACACGTCGTTCAGCCGCTCGGTGTAGTCCGCGAGGTCGTCGAGACCCACCGCGCAATCCTCGATGAAGGAGACCGGCTTTCCGTCGCCCTTCATCGACATCATGATGTTCAGCCCGGCTTCCCGCACCTCGGCGATGGCCCCCTGGAACGCGGGGTCGGTGGCGCGGACCACGGCGCCGGGATGGCCGAGGTCGGCCATGGCTTCGTCCAACTCGTCGAGCTTGCGCAGCAGCGGGGCGTCGGCGTCGCCGTGGAACTCGACGATCAGCAGGCTGTCCGGCTCGCCCTGCACCATCCTGTCGATGGTGGCGCGGTAGATCGGGATGCTGCGGCCGAGGTCGATCATGGTGCGGTCCACCAGCTCCACTGCTTCCGGCCCCAACCGGACCAGGTGCCGGGACGCCTCCATGGCGGCGCGGAAGGTCGGGAACTGGCACACGCCCAGCACCTTGCGCGGCAGCAGCGGATGCAGGGTCAGTTGCAGCGCCGTGGAAAAGGCCAGCGTGCCCTCCGACCCCACCAGCAGCCGCGCCAGGTTGTCCCGCCCAGCCCGGCGCGCGGCAGGGGTCAGCGCCTCGATGTTGTAGCCGCCGACCCGGCGGAGCTGCGCCGGGAACCGCGCCGCGATCTCGTCGGCCTCCGCAGCCCCCAGCGCCCGCAGCCGCTGGATCAACGCCGCGATGCCCGCGGGCGTGTCCCCGCCCAGGTTGCCCGGCACCGGACCGAAGCGGTGCCGCGTGCCGTCCGCGAGCAAGGCGTCGATGGCCAGCACGTTGTCGGCCATCAGCCCGTAGCGGATGCTCTTGGACCCGCAGGAGTTGTTGCCCGCCATGCCGCCCAGGGTGCAGCGGCTGTGCGTGCTGGGATCGACCGGGAAGAACAGCCCGTGCGGCTTGAGGCTGGCGTTCAGGTGGCCGAGCACCAGGCCCGGCTCCACCCAGGCGGTCCGCGCGTCGGCATCGACCTTCAGCACCCGGCGCAGGTGCTTGGTGCAGTCGATCACCAGCGCCCGGTTCACCGTCTGCCCGCATTGGCTGGTGCCGCCGCCGCGGGCCAGCACCGGCACGCCATGCTCCCGGGCTATGGACAGCGCCGCCGCCACGTCGTCCGCCGTGCGCGGCACCACGACGCCCACCGGCTCGACCTGGTAGATCGAGGCGTCGGTGGCGTAGCGCCCGCGGTCGGCGCGGCCGAACAGCACCTCGCCCTCGACCTCGCGGCGCAGGCGTTGGGCCAGGCGCGGGTCGCCCGGCGGCGTGGTGCGGAGCGGGGCGTGCAGGTCGTCAGGCAATGCTGGGCGCTCCCTGGCTCCGGGGCGCCGCGGCGTCCTCGGAGAACGTGCGGTCCGGACGCATCCAGAACGCGGCGGCGATGCCGGCCACGAGCAGCGCCATGGTGCCGTAGAACGGCAGCGACCAGTCGCCCGTCGCGTCGATGACGACGCCGAACACCAGCGGCGACAGGATGGCCGCGAGCGCCGACCCGGAGTTCATCAGGCCGCTCGCAGTGCCCGAGTAGGCCGGCGCGATGTCCATGGGGATCGCCCACATCGGCCCGATGGTCAGCTCGGCAAAGAAGAACGCGCCGCCGAGGGAAAGCGCCGCGAGCGCCGGGTCGGCGACGAACAGCACGGGCGCCGAGCAGACGAAGGAGCCGACCATGCCGACGATGACCAGGTCGCGCCGTGCCCGGATCAGGCTGCCGCTTCGGCGGAGCAGCGCGTCGCTGACCCAGCCGCCGAGCGCGTCTCCCATCACGCCGCAGCCGAACACCAAGGACGCGAACAGCGCCGAGTTCTTCAGATCAAGCTTGTAGGCGTGCAGCATGAACTGCGGCACCCAGGTCAAAAAGGTCCAGAGCGTCCAGCCGTAGCAGAAGTACACGAACGTCACCGGCGCCATGCGGCGCAGCAGCGGGCGCCAGGGCGTAGGGGCACGGGCCGACACCGGCGGGCGCGGCGGCGGCAGCGCGGCGAGGTCGGACGCGCCGACGCCCGGGTGGTCGCGCGGGTCGTCGCGGTAGTACCACGCCCAGGCCGCGACCCAAACCAGGCTGACCAAGCCCATGACGGCGAACGACCCGCGCCAGGACACGAGCGAGATCAGCCACACCACGAAGGGCGGCGTGACCGTGTTGCCGAGCCGGCTCGCGGCGTGGGTGATGCCCTGCGCCCAACCGGACTTGCCGCCCTTCGTGGTGTGGCTGATCTCGCTCGTGTCCTGGCGCGGGTCGTCGCGGTAGTACCACGCCCAGGCCGCGACCCACACCAGGCTGCCCAAGCCCATGACGGCGCACG
>CAXUIQ010000515.1:1996-3286 GCA_964250815.1 uncultured Acetobacteraceae bacterium | reverse complement strand
CTTTGGCTCCCACACAGTGCCGGCCCGCAACCGCCTTTTTCAACACCATCGGCCCGAAGCAGGCTTTCGTGGCCCGAGCCACGAAAGCCTGCTTAGCCCAGCCGCCCTTCGGCCGACATGGCGTGGGGCGTGCGCCGGACCGCGGCTAGTTCCGGCGCCACAACTCCTCGCTGAGCACGGTGGCGAAGCCGAGCCAGAGCAGGAGCGGCACCGTCATGGCGGCGGCCGGCCGGTCCACCTCGCGGCCAGCGACCGCGGTGCCCAGCGCCGCGGCAAGCATGGACGCGGAAGCGACGGCGCTTTCCCCCAGCTTCTTGCGGTTAAAGAACAGCCACGGGTAGCCGGCAAGGCCGACCAGGGTCAGCGCCCATGATCCGACGGCGGCGGCACGCGCTTCGGTGCGTGGCGCGCGCAGCAGCCGGTAGCCCGACCCCGCAAGCAGCAATTCCAGCGTGCCCCACGCCGCGCCGATCAGCGGGGCAGGCGGCGTATAGGACGGCTTGTCCAGCCGGGCGTACCAGAACGCCGTCCGTGGGCCTTGCGGGCCGTTGCGGGCACCGAGCGCCGCCGCAGCCAGGACGCTGCCGACCGCCACCGCCGCCGCCGATTGCTTGTTCATCACGCGCTCCCTTGTTTGGATCTGTGCGGGGTGTAACCGATGGGGCCGCAGGTCGTTCCGCGGGTCCGGAACACGCACCGCATGATCAATATTGCAACTTTTGCAGCAATATGTGACAGACCCGGTTCAAATCGGTTGCAGCAACAACTTCATTTGGACTTTGCGATGTTTTAAGCGCACTATGTCGTGATCGGTTGATTGTGGGACGGCAGGCCTGATGATGATCGACGATGCCGGCATGACGCGGACCGGGCCGAAGCGGGCCGCTTGATGGCGCGCGACCGCTCCATCCGCTTCAACCTGGTCGCCTTGTCGCTGTGGGCCATCGCCCCGGCCGTGGCTGCGGCGGCCATCGGTGCGGCCTATGCCTGGCAAGCGGGCCGAAGCGCCACGGAGCGCGAGCTGAGCGCCCGCGCGCAGGGCCTCGCGGCCGATGTGGCGCGGGAGCTGGCGGTCCCAAGGGCCACGCTGCTCGCCCTGGCGACCTCGCCCGCCCTGGCTGCCGGCGACTTCGAGGCGTTCCGCCAGCAGTCGCTGCTCGTCCCGAAGCCGGACGGCGCGCATGTCGTGCTCACCGACACGTCGGGCCGGGTGCGGGCCGACTCGCGCGTGGCGCCCCGCCCCCCCCGGGGGGCGGCCGGGGGGGCGCGGCGCCGGGGGCGGGGGGGGGG
>CAXUIQ010000515.1:0-1986 GCA_964250815.1 uncultured Acetobacteraceae bacterium | reverse complement strand
CCCCCCCGCCCCGGGCCGGCGGCCCGCGGCGGCCTGGTCGCGGTGGAGGTGCCGGTCGAACTGGGCGGGCAAGTCGCCTACAGCCTCGCCATGGCCTTCCCGCCGTCGGTGCTCACCCCGGTCCTCGACAACCGCCGCGGCTCCGAAGAAGGGCGGGCGGTCGTCGTGGACGGCAACGGGCTGATCCTGGCGCGCAGCAGCAACGCGGGGGACGTCGTCGGCCGGCGCGCCGGCGCCGCCTCGCGCGCGGCTCTCCGCCGCGGCGAAGGCGTGTTCGAGGGGACGTCCCAGGACGGCCACCCGATCCTGGCGGCGCATGCCCGGGTGCCCGGCGCCGGCTGGGCGGCGCTTGCGGCCATACGCCTGGACTTGGACGACGCGGCGTTGCGGCGCTCGGTCGCCGGCGCGGCCGCTTCGGGCGCCGTCGTGCTGCTGCTGGGCCTGCTCTCGGCCGAGTGGTACGCCCGCCGCGTTGCAGCCCCCCTGCACGCGCTGGTGGGCACGGTGGACGCGCTGGCGCTCGGCAGGCTGCCGCGGCCCATACCGCCCGGCGTGCGGGAAGCAAGCCGGATCGGCGCCGCGCTGGCCTGGGCCGCCGCGACGCTGGCCTCGCGGGAGCGGGAGCGCGCCAGCAGCGCCGCCATCCTGCGGGAAAACGAGGCCCGCTTCCGGACCATCACCGACGCCATGCCGCAGATGGTCTGGTCCGCGCGCCCGGCCGGGCGCCCCGCCTACTCCCACCCCCGCTGGTACGGGTACCCCGGCAAGAAGCCCGGCGGCCGCGGCGACGCCTGGCACGTGCTGCTGCGGTCGGACGACCTTTCCCGTGCCGTGGCCGCGTGGCGCCGCAGCTTGGCGACCGGCGAGCCTTACCAGGCGGAGTACCGCCTCAAGCGGGCGGACGGGACCTGGCGATGGTGCCTGAGCCGCGCCTCGCCGTTGCGCGACCCCGCCACCGGCGCCGTGCAGCGCTGGTTCGGCACCTGCACCGACATCCAGGACCTGGTGGAAGCCCGCGAAGCGTTGACGCGCAGCGGCGCCGACCTGGAGCGGCTGGTCGCCGAACGCACGGCCGCGCTGATCCAGGCGGTGGACGCCCTGCACGCGGAGGCGCTTGAGCGCACGCAGGCGGAGGAGGCGCTGCGCCAGGCGCAGAAGATGGAGGCGGTGGGCCAGCTCACCGGCGGCATCGCGCACGACTTCAACAACATGCTCCAGGGCATCGCCAGCAGCATCGAGCTGGTGCAGCGCCGGGCGGAGCAGGGACGCTTGGCGGAGGCGGAGCGCTTCATCGAGAGCGCGCTCAAGTCGGTTGACCGCGCGGCGGCGCTGACCAGCCGCCTGCTCGCGTTCACCCGGCGGCAAGCGCCGCAGTTGGTGCCCGTGGACCCGGACGAGCTGATCTTCGGCATGGAGGACCTGATCCGCCGGGCGGTGCGGCAATCGGTGGAGGTCGAGTTGCAGGCCGGCGGCGCTTGGACCGTGCTTTGCGATCCGAACCAGCTTGAGAACGTCCTGCTCAACCTCGCGATCAACGCGGGCGACGCGATGCCCCAGGGCGGGCGGCTTGCCGTCAGCACGCGGTCGGTGCGCCTGGACGAGGCGGACGTCGCCGGCCAAGAGGGCGCCCGCCCCGGCGACCATACCGAGATCGCGGTCGCCGACACCGGAACCGGCATGGACGAGGCGACGCGCGCACGCGCCTTCGAGCCGTTCTTCACCACCAAGCCCGTCGGCCGGGGCACGGGGCTGGGGCTTTCGCAACTGCTGTCCTTCGTGCGGCTGGCGGGCGGCGTGGTGCAGATCGACAGCGAGCTTGGCCACGGCACCACCGTGCGGCTCTACCTTCCACGGCACGAGGACATGCAGCCGGCGACCAAGCCGCCGGTGCCGGCCTGCTGATCAGGCTTCCTTCCCATCGGCGTCAGCCTCCTCTTGTTCCAAGCGTGCGGTGGCGTAGTCGGGGTCCATGGCGAGTTCGAGCAG
>CAXUIQ010000514.1:0-3286 GCA_964250815.1 uncultured Acetobacteraceae bacterium | reverse complement strand
GCAAGCTGCTGGCCGAGGGGCTGATCGACTACGCGGAGTTCATCGACATGGTGGCCGCGTCCGCCGGGTCGGTCGGGCATTGCAACACCATGGGCACCGCGCTCTCGATGAACAGTCTGGCGGAGGCGATCGGCATGTCCTTGCCCGGCTGCGCCGCCATTCCCGCGCCGCACAAGGAGCGCGGCTGGATGGCCTACCACACCGGGCACCGCATCGTCGGCATGGTGCACGAGAACCTGCGCCCATCCGACATCATGACCAGGGCGGCGTTCGAGAACGCCGTGGTGGCCGCAGCCGCGCTGGGCGCCAGCAGCAACTGCCCGATCTCCATGATCGCCATCGCGCGGCACATGGGCGTGGAGCACACGCTGGACGACTGGCAGCGGTTCGGGGACGGCATCCCCTTGCTCGCCGACGTGCAGCCGGCCGGGCGCGTGCTGGGCGAGGGCTTCTTCCGCGCCGGCGGCGTGCCGGCGGTGATGCGCGAGCTGCTGGACGCCGGCAAGCTGCATCCGGACGTGATGACCTGCACCGGCAGGACGCTCGGGGAGAACCTGGCGAAGCGCCCGGCGGTGGACCACGACGTGATCCGCCCCTACGGCAACCCGCTCAAGGAAAGCGCCGGGTTCGCGGTGCTGTCGGGCAACCTGTTCGACGCCGCGGTGATGAAGCTCAGCGTCATCGACCCCGAGTTCCGCAGCCGCTTCCTGTCCGACCCGGACCAGCCCAACGTGTTCGAGGGCAAGGCCATCGTGTTCGAGGGGCCAGAGGACTACCACGAGCGGATCGAGGACCCGGACCTGGGCGTGGACGAGCACTCCATCCTGGTGATCCGCAACTGCGGCCCGGTCGGCTACCCCGGCGGCGCCGAGGTGGTGAACATGCAGCCGCCGGCGGCGCTCCTGAAGGCCGGCGTGCACACCCTGCCGACCATGGGCGACGGTCGGCAGTCCGGCACCTCCGGCAGCCCCTCCATCCTCAACGTCTCGCCCGAGGCCGTCGTGGGCGGCGGCTTGGCGCTTCTGCACACCGGGGACCGCATCCGCATCGACCTCAACAGCCGCAAGGTGGACGTGCTGCTGCCGGAGGGCGAGTTGGAGACCCGGCGCCGCGGCTGGACCCGGCCGGAGCTTGAGAACAAGACGCCGTGGGAGCAGATCAGCCGCAGCATGGTCGGCCAGCACGCGACGGGCGCCTGCCTGGAACCGGCGACGCTCTACCTCAACATCGTCGAGGAACGCGGCGAAAGCCGCAACAACCACTGACCGGGGAGCGTCCCATGGCAGGCAGGCTCGCAGGCAAGACCGTGTTCATCACCGCCGCTGCGCAGGGCATCGGCCGCGCCACCGCGCTGGCCTATGCGGCGGAGGGCGCGCGGGTGGTCGCCACCGACCTGAACGAGTCGAAGCTTGCGGAGATCGCGGGCGAGAGCATTGCTGTCCACCGGCTCGACGCGACGCAAGCCCCTGACATCGCCCGTGTCGCGGCGGCAGCCGGGCCAGTGGACGTGCTGTTCAACTGCGCGGGCTTCGTGCACCAGGGGACGATCCTGGACGCGACGGACGCGGAATGGGACTTCGCCTTCGCGCTGAACGTGCGCAGCATGTTCCACACGATCCGCGCCTTCCTGCCCGGCATGGTGGAAGCCGGGCGCGGGTCGATCATCAACATGTCGAGCGCCGCCAGCAGCATCAAGGGCGCGCCGAACCGTTTCGTGTACGGGACGACCAAGGCGGCGGTGATCGGCCTCACCAAGTCGGTCGCGGCGGACTACGTGAAGCAGGGCATCCGCTGCAACGCCATCTGTCCCGGCACCGTGCAAACACCAAGCCTCGATGACCGGATCGCCGCCAACGCGGCCGCCGCCGGGTCGCTGGAAGCGGCGCGGACCGGGTTCATCGCGCGGCAAGCGATGGGACGGCTGGGCACGCCGGAGGAGATCGCGGCGCTTGCGGTTTATCTCGGATCGGACGAGACGCAATTCATCACGGGACAGACGCTCGTCATCGACGGCGGCTGGACGCTTTGAGAGCGCGGCCTCCAGGCCGCTTGATGTTAGGAGACCGACCATGAAGCTGCTGCGCGTGGGTGCCCCGGGCGTCGAGAAGCCGTGCCTAGTCGGGCCGGATGGCCAGTTTCGCGACCTGTCGGGCACCGTGCGCGATTTCGATGCGGAGGCGCTGTCGCCGGCCGGGCTGGCGCGGCTCGCGGCGCTCGACCCCGCAAGCCTGCCTGTCGTGCCGCCGGGGCGCGTCGGCCCCTGCGTGCCGCGTCCGGTCAACTTCGTCTGCATCGGCCTCAACTACGCCGACCACGCGGCGGAGACCGGGGCCGCAATTCCCAAGGAGCCGATCATATTCCTGAAGTCGCTCGGCGCGTTCCAGGGGCCGAACGACGACGTGCGCCTGCCGCGCGGGTCGAAGAAGACGGACTGGGAGGTGGAACTCGGCATCGTCATCGGGGAGCGCGCGAGCTACGTGCCGGAGCACGAGGCGATGCAGCACGTCGCCGGGTATTGCGTGGTGAACGACGTGAGCGAGCGCGAGTACCAGACCGAGCGCGGCGGCACCTGGGACAAGGGCAAGGGCTGCGACACCTTCGGCCCGACCGGGCCGTGGCTGGTGACGCAGGACGAGGTGCCGGACCCGCAGAAGCTGCACCTGTGGCTGGACGTGGACGGGCGCCGCATGCAGGACGGCAGCACGGAGACAATGATCTTCGGCGTGCAGAAGCTGGTAAGCTACGTGAGCCACTTCCTCACGCTTCATCCTGGCGACATCATCAGCACCGGCACGCCGCCGGGCGTGGGCATGGGCATGAAGCCGGAGCCGCTGTTCCTCAAAGGAGGCGAAACGATGCGACTCGGCATCGAGGGGTTGGGCGAGCAGGTTCAGCGGGTGGTCGCAGCTTAGCAAGCGTCCCCGCACACACTGAAATCGCACGTGAATGGCGCAGCCGCTCCTTGCAGCCCGGGCCGCGGCGGCGTTAGATTTCCTGACGGCTTGAGTGCGCGAAAGCCCGGAGTCCGGAGCCGTGTCGCCACCAGCTTGCGTGATGCTTCGGTGCGGTTTGACGGGGGACAGCATGGAGTCTTCAACCCAGGTCATCCTGAGTGGTGTCCTGACCTTCGGCGTGCCCCTGGCCTTCGCCTGCCGGGAACTGCTGATCGCCCGCCGCCCGCCGCGGGGGTCATGGGGCGGCGACGGCCCGCCTCCCCCGGCGCCGACGCCGAGGGCCTGCTCGCCTTCCTCGAGAGGACGGCGAAGAACGCGACGAAGCCCGTCAA
>CAXUIQ010000513.1:0-3287 GCA_964250815.1 uncultured Acetobacteraceae bacterium | reverse complement strand
GTAGTTCTGCCAGTAGCTGGTCTGGCCGGGCCGCAGCGGCTTGAAGTGCTTCGTGCTCATGTAGTCGGCGAGCGTCGGCTCCCGCTCCTGCGGCAGGTTCATGTAGCCCGGCAGCAGGTTGCTCATCAGCCCGAGGTCGGTCAGGCCCTGGATGTTGGAATGCCCGCGCAGCGCGTTCATGCCGCCGCCCAGCATCCCGATGTTGCCCAGCAGCATCTGCACGATGGTCATCGCGCGGATGTTCTGCGACCCCTTGCTGTGGTGGGTCCAGCCGAGCGCGTAGAGCGACGACATCGTGCGGTCCGGCACGCTGGTGGTCGCGATCAGCTCGCAGATCTGGAGGAACTTCTCCCGGGGCGAGCCGCAGATGCGCTCCACCAGCTCGGGCGTGTAGGGTTCGACATGCTGCTTGAGCAACTGCATGACGCAGCGCGGGTGCTGCAAGGTCGGGTCCACCGCCGCGAAGCCGTCGGGGCCGATCTCGTACTCCCAGGTGGACTTGTCGTAGTCCCGCTTGTCCTCGTCGTAGCCGGTGAACAGGCCGTCCTGGTAGCCGTAGCCCTCCTTCACAATGAAGCCGCAGTTCGTGTAGGCGTTCACGTAGTCATGGTGCAGCTTGTCGTGGTCGAGCAGGTACTTGGTCACCGCGTTCAGGAACGCGATGTCCGTGCCCGGGCGGATCGGGCAGTAGATGTCGGCGACGGACGCAGTGCGGGTGAAGCGCGGGTCGATGACGACGAGCTTGGCGTTGTTCTTGACCTTGGCCTCGATCACCCACTTGAAGCCGCACGGGTGCGCTTCCGCGGAGTTGCCGCCCATCACCACGATCACGTCCGCGTGCTTGATGTCCGCCCAATGGTTGGTCATCGCGCCGCGGCCGAATGCTGGGGCCAAACTGGCCACCGAAGGACCGTGTCAGACTCTGGCTTGGTTGTCGAAGGTGAGGGCGCCCATGCTGCGGACGACCTTGTAGGTCAGGTACGCCGTCTCGTTGGTGGTCGCCGACGCGCCGAGGAAGCCGGTGCTGATCCAGCGGTTCACCGTCACTTCGCCGGACTTGGCGACGAAGTTCTTGTCGCGGTCATCCTTGAGCAGCCGGGCGATGCGGTCCAAAGCCCAGTCCCAGGACACGCGCTTCATCTCCGTGCTGCCCGGCGCGCGGTACATCGGATACTTGGTGCGCGTTTCCGAATGCACGAAGTCCAGCAGGCCAGCCCCCTTGGGGCAGAGCGTGCCGCGGTTCACGGGATGGTCCGGGTCGCCCTCGATGTGCAGCACCGAAGCCCGGGCGTTCTTGGACTTGTCGCCCAGGCTGTACATGATGACGCCGCAGGCCACGGAGCAGTAGGGGCAGGTATTTCGGGTCTCCCGCGTCTGCGCCAGCTTGTAGGCCCGCACCGAAGCGGCCATCGTCGGCTCCAACGCACCGAAGCCGAGGGAGCCGAGGGAGGACACCGCCACCCCCGCGCCGATCCCCTTCATCAACGTCCGGCGCGACATCTGCATCGTCATGCGCTTCTGCTCCTGCGAACCCTTTGTGTTCTCATCCTTCTATGGTCGTTTCCCGCGGCGTCAAGGCGGGGCGTCAAGGCTTGCGCCCGGCGCCGCTGTCCGTTGTTCCGGGGCCGTGCGCGTCCGTCGCGGCGGGGGTGCCGGGGTCGTCGCCGGGGGCCAGCTTCTTGCCCTCGTTCGGGCCGGGCTGGCTGTTGGCGTCGCCGCGGCCGTTGGCGGCGGTCTGGCTGTTCTTGCCGTCCGGCGCCTGGTCGCGGGTTTGCGGCGCCCAGGACCAGCCGTCCGGCCCGGTGCGGCCCTTGTCGCCCATCACGTCGGCGCCCTTGATCGGCGCCTGCACGGCCGCCGGGTCGTCGGCGGCCTGCGCCGGGGGCGCCAGTGCCATGACCCCGGCCGCGATTGCGGTCCCTGCCGCGATGGCGGCCAATCCTATCCGATGCAGGCGCATTGCCGTCCTCCGTCCGGTTGATGCGGACAGAACAGCGGCCAATGGAGTTGGTTGCGGGGCCTAGCGGGGTGTTGTGGGCGCCCCATCCGCCGCCAGCACGGCCTCCGCGGCGTGGACCTGTTCGCGCACCTTGGCGAAGGCTGCGGCCTTGGCCGCGCTGTCCTCGTCCAGCGCCTGCTGGAAGGCGGCCCAGTCCGCCCCCAGGCTGGCGGGCATCCCCGCGGTCAGGCGGGCGCGCAACTGCGCCAGGCGCTCCTGCGGCGATGGCGGCGCAGCCGCGGCCTCGGCGTCGTCATAGACGCCCACGCCGCACATCTGGTCGTCGGCCCGGGTGTAGTAGGTCGTCTTGGCGAACTCCCGCGTGCCGCCGGGGTGGGGGAACAGGTAGCGGATGCTGGCGACCTGGCCCGGCTTGGCCTTCTGCAGCATGGTGGCGATGAAGCGGTTGCCGGTGGAGTCATGCAGGTCGCGCACGTCCGTGCCTTGCAGGGCCGGGTTGGGATGGGCGGACATGACGCCGTCCGGGCCGACGCAGAACACGTAGTTGTCAACCGTGCGGAACCCGTTCTCGCCGCGGGCGAACTGCTGCAAGGCCCGGCCCTTGTCGGCCTGGATGGCGGCCACCACGCGGCGCAGCATCTCCCGCGCCTCGCTTTCCGGGGTTTGGCCGCAGTCGCCCGGCGCCTCGCCGAAGCCGCAGGCGCGGGCCGGATGCGCCGGCAGGGCCGCGAGGCCCAGCAGCAACGCAATCGCGATCGTGCGGTATCCCATCGGGCCGGCCCTTCCCAGCAGCATTGCGGAGGCAAGATTTTGTGAGAAGACGGCACGCTTGGCAACACGCTTCCGCTTGGCACAGCGCCACGCCGTTGAAAGCCCGGCAAGCGGCCTTCCCGGCCGTCGCTCAGTCCGCCGCCGCCAGCACCCGCCGGTCCGCGACCCGGCGCGTGAAGCGTATGGCGTCCAGGTGCTCCAGCAACGGGACGCTGTACTTGCGCGAGATGCCGAGCGCCTTGCCCGCTTCGCCCGCCGCCAGCCCGGCGCCGCCCAGCAGCGGGCGCAGGCGCTGCTTCGCCAGCTCGATGGCGTCCTGGTGGAACAGCAGCTCGCGCTTCTGCACCTTGTCCACGGCACGGACCACGACGCCCTCGCGGACCAGCCGGTCGGCCAGGCGCTTCGCCCGGGGGTCGGGCACCACGGTCCAGATGTCGGGCGGGCTGAGGCCGGCGCGGCGCAGCGTGTCGGCCATGCGCGCGGCGGCGGCGGACTCCTCGTCCGCACGGGCGCGGTCCCGGGCCGGCGCGTGCAGGCGCACGCCGCCACCGGAGCG
>CAXUIQ010000512.1:1677-3295 GCA_964250815.1 uncultured Acetobacteraceae bacterium | reverse complement strand
GTCCACTCCCGCCCGCCCATCACCGGCGTCGCGGTGGTGCCGCCTGAACTTTGCGCCATCCCTGTTTCCTCCTCGGTTCGATTTGGCAGAGTGGGGGCAACCGCCGCGGCGGCACACCCCGGTTCTTGCTCCGGCATTCCGTGCCCGTTCCTGTCCGGTCCCGTCGTCAGCGCATCGGCGGCGCGT
Source organism: uncultured Acetobacteraceae bacterium (assembly GCA_964250815.1). Taxonomy (GTDB): domain Bacteria; phylum Pseudomonadota; class Alphaproteobacteria; order Acetobacterales; family Acetobacteraceae; genus CAHJXG01. The sequence goes on along the minus strand of CAXUIQ010000512.1, from coordinate 3,109 downwards.
AGAGCAGGCCGCCTTGGGTCCAGAGCGCGTTGAGGCCGCGTGGCACGCCAAGAGGCGCGATGTCGCGCTCGAACATCTCGCCGTAGTTGCCGACCTGCTTGACGACCCGGTAGGCCCAGCGCGGGTCGGCGCCGATGCCCTTGCCCCCTTCCTCGTCGTCCGCACCCAGCAGGCGGCGCACCGCCGGGTCTCTGCTGGCCAGCATCCGGTCCGCGTTCGCGCCGGTCACGCCCAGCTCCTCCGCCGCCACCTGGGCGAAATGGGTCCAGCGCACCAAGTCGAACCACGCATCGTCGCCCTTGCGCACCATGGCGCCGAGCGGCTCCTTGCTGATGGCTTCGGGCAGCAGCACGAACTCGCCCGCGCGCGCGCCTTGCTCGTGGCGGAACCCCGCGAGTTGCGAAAGGTCGCTGCTGTAGGCGTCGCAGCGCCCAGCGAGGAACGCCTCGTGGACGCTGCTCACGTCGCCCATGACGACCGGCGAGAACCGCATCCCGTTGCGGCGGAAGTAGTCGACGACCGCGAACCCTGTGCTGGTTTCAGGCTCGATGCACACGGTCGCGCCGTCCAGCTCCTTGGCGGACCGGACCCCCGCCGAGACGCGGACCAGGAACCCGGTGCCGTCGTAGAAGCGCACGCCCGCGAACAACAGGCCAAGGCCGGCCTCGCGTCCGAGCGTCCAGGTCGTGTTGCGCGAGAGCAGGTCGATCTCGCCGGATTGGAGGGCCGTGAAGCGGGTGGTCGTGGTCACGGCCACGAACCGGACCAGGTTCGCTTCGCCGAGAACGGCCGCGGCCACGGCGCGGCAGGTGTCGGCGTCGAGGCCCCGCATGACGCCCTTGGCGTCCGGCAGCGAGAAGCCGGCAACGTGCCCGTCCACGCCGCAGAGCAGCACCCCCCTGGCCCGCACTGCATCCAGGGTGGGCGATCCCGCGGCCTGCCCCGAAGCCTGTGCGCCCGCCGGCATCGAGAACAACGCCGCCACGGCGGCCAGCACCCCTGCCGCTGCCCACACGACCAGTCCCGTCATGGTAGCCACCTCCCCCTGTTCGGCCCGTCCTCCGGACCGGGCCTCGACAGGCCGGGTCGGGAACACCGCCGCCGGGCCGGGAGGCTGAAGCGGCACCGCCCGCGCGGCACTCCGTTTCTTGCCCTGCATTTCGGATTGCCGCCGGGCGGCGTCGATTGCGCCGCAAGAACCGGAGTGCGCGGGCAGCGTGGGCGAGCGACATGGGGGCTACAAAGGAGGACCCATGCGTTTGATCGTTGCGTCAGCCCTGCTCGGTTTCGCTCTGGCCAGGGGTGCCCACGCAGCCGAGCCCGAGCGCCCCGCCGACCCGGCGCCGGGTGCCAGGACAGGCAAGGAGCGCCTGAGCGACAAGGCGTGCCCCCCCCCCCGCGGGGGCGCCAGCAACGGGGCCCCCGCCGGGGG
>CAXUIQ010000512.1:0-1667 GCA_964250815.1 uncultured Acetobacteraceae bacterium | reverse complement strand
CCCCCCCCCCGCGCGCCCCCCCCCGGGCTCCCCCCCTGCCCGGGGGCCCCCCGCGGCGCCGCCCCCGGGACCGGCCCATCGCCTGTCCATGGGACGTGGGAAGCTGATGCCCGGCAGCTGACCGGTTCCTTTGCGGCCCTTGCAGTTGCGGTGCGCCTGGGTCCGGATGGGGGGAACGGCCGCCACATCTCGGCTTCTCGTGGAGGCCGGCGCACCTCCCGCCGTGGGTGCAGCTCAGATGCTTGGATCGAACTGGTCGATCGTTTCCGTTGGGGGAGACAAGGCTTTCCGGTATTGGAGGAAGCCGCTCCTCTCGGCCACCCGGTCGTACAGCAGCATCGCCTCGGCGTTGGACTCGTGCGTCAGCCAATACACGCGCGAGCAGCCCATCGCGGCGGCCGCGCCGTAGACGTGCTCGATCAGCGCGCGGCCGATCCCGCGCCCTCGGGCCGCCGGATCGACGTAGAGGTCCTGGAGGTAGCAGTAGTCGCCGGTCGTCCAGCACGAACGGTGCCGGACGTGGTGCACGAGGCCGACGCAACGGCCATCGGCGACCGCGAGCGCGCCTGCCATCGGCTCGCCCGGATCGAGCAGCCGGTCCCAGGTGACGCGGCTCGTCGCGGCCGGGATGTCCACGCGGTAGAACGCCTGGTAGCCGTGCCAGAGACGGGACCAGTCCTCGTGGTCCTGCTCGGCAAGCGGGCGGATCAAGCTCATGGCGGCTCCTGTGCTGTGATGCGTGTCACGCGGCGTCATGGAAGATCACTCCGAGCGTGTGCCGCTTCCCGGAGCGCAGGCGGCTGACGCCGTGGCGCATGGCGACGCGGTAGGGGCCGCGCGCGCCCTGCACCGGGCGCTGGCTGACTGCGAACAGCACGCCCTCGCCCTGGCCGAGCGGCACCACCTCGGCGCGGGACTGCATACGCGGGCGCTGCTCGGTCAGCACGAACTCGCCGCCCGTGAACTCCTCGTCCGGCCGGCTGAGCAGAAAGGCGACCTGGAGCGGAAAGTGCAGCGCGCCGTAGAGGTCCTGGTGCAGGCAGTTGTAGTCGCCCGGCCCGTAGCGCAGCAGCAGCGGCGTGGGCCGGACCTGCCCGGCCTCGCGGCAGCGGGCGAGGTAGGCGCCGTGGTCCGGCGGGAAGCCGGCCACGCGGCCCAGCATGGTCTCCCAGCGGTTCGCGACCCCGGCGAGAGGCGGGTAAAGCGCCGTGCGCAGGACGGCTACCGGCTCGGGCAGCGGGTAGGCATAGTACTTGTACTCGCCCCGCCCGAAGCCGTGCCGGGTCATGACGACGCGCGAGCGGAACGGGGCGTCCGCATCGTAGCCGCTCGCCAGTGCGTCGCATTCGTCCGGCGTGAGCAACCGTCCTGTCACCGCACAGCCCCGGGCATCGAGATCGGCACCGATGCGCGCCCAGTCCAGGGAAGCCACCCGGTCCGCGATGGGCGCAGGCGGCGCGCTCCCGGCAGAAGCCGGTCTGGTCACCTCCGTTGCGCTCGCCGCTTCCCGCATCACGTCTTCTCCTTCTCCAACAGGCTCCGCTTGCGCTCCACCCCCCAACGATAGCCGGCAAGCGCGCCGCCCGCGGCCACCACCCGGTGGCAGGGGACGGCCACGGCGAGGCGGTTGGCCGCGCAGGCGGCGGCGACGGCGCGCACCGCGCGCC
>CAXUIQ010000511.1:0-3300 GCA_964250815.1 uncultured Acetobacteraceae bacterium | reverse complement strand
AGGGCTTCCACCAGGACTGGAACACCTACATCTTCAACCTCGGCCGCAACGAGGTCCGCGGCTTCCTGATCGCCAGCGCGCTGTTCTGGCTGGAGCACTACCACGCGGATGGGTTGCGGGTAGATGCCGTCGCGTCCATGCTCTACCGCGACTACAGCCGCAATCCCGGCGAATGGGTTCCGAACAGGTATGGCGGACGGGAGAACCTGGAGTCGGTCGCCTTCCTGCAGGAACTCAGCCGCGCAGTCGGCGAGCGCTGCCCCGGGGCGCTGCTGATCGCCGAGGAAAGCACCGCCTGGCCCGGCGTCACCCGGCGGGCCGACGAGGGCGGCCTCGGCTTCGACTTCAAGTGGAACATGGGCTGGATGCACGACACCCTGCACTACGTGCAGGAAGACCCGATCAACCGCCGCTACCACCACGACGAGATCACCTTCGGCTTGGTGTATGCCTTCTCCGAGCGCTTCACCCTGCCGCTGTCGCACGACGAGGTCGTCTATGGCAAAGGTTCGCTGATCCGGAAGATGCCGGGCGATCCCTGGCAGAAGTTCGCCAACCTGCGCGCCTACCTCGCCTTCATGTGGACGTATCCCGGCAAGAAGCTGCTGTTCATGGGCGGCGAGTTCGCCCAGGACCGGGAATGGAACCACGACACCGGCCTGGATTGGGACCTGCTGGACCAGGCGCCGAACGCCGGGGTGCAGGCGCTGCTGCGGGACCTGAACGGGGCCTATCGCCGCATGCCCGCGCTGCACCAGGGCGACTGCGATCCCGACGGCTTCCAATGGGTGGTGGTGGACGACAGCGCCAACTCGGTGTTCGCCTACCTGCGGCTGGCCATCGACGGCGGCCCGGCGGCGCTGGTCGTCTGCAACTTCACCCCAGTGCCGCGATACGGCTACCGGGTCGGCGTGCCGCATGGCGGCGCTTGGAAGGAAGTGCTCAACACCGACGCGGCGGGCTACGGCGGATCGAACGTCGGCAACGGCGGCGCGTTGCACGCCGATCCCGTGCCGTCGCACGGGCACCCGGCCTCGCTTTCCCTCACATTGCCGCCCTTGGCGACCCTTGTCCTGCAGGCATGACCCATGCACCACGCCCACATCCTCCCGTTCGGCGCGACGTTGCTCCCGGGTGGCCAGACCCGTTTCCGCCTGTGGGCGCCGTCAAGCGACGCAGTCTCGCTGGACATCGAGGGGCAGGCGCCGCAGCCGATGCAGGCGCTTGGCGGCGGATGGCATGAGACGACGCTCGCGGCCCCGCCGGGCACGCAATACCGCTACCGCCTGCCGGACGGCCTGGCCGTTCCCGACCCGGCATCGCGGCTGCAGGCGCCCGACGTGCATGATCCCAGCGTCGTCGTCGATCCCAACGACTACGACTGGCGCAACACCGGTTGGCAGGGCCGGCCCTGGCACGAAGCGGTGGTGTACGAGGCGCATGCCGGCGCCATGGGCGGCTTCTCCGGCATCCGGCAGCGCCTGCCGGAGCTGCGCCGGCTCGGCGTCACCGCGGTCGAGATCATGCCGGTCGCCGATTTCCCCGGCGGCCGCAACTGGGGCTACGACGGCGTGCTCCCCTTCGCGCCCGACACGGCCTATGGGACGCCGGGCGAGCTGAAGGCGTTGATCGACGACGCGCACGGCTTCGGGCTGATGGTCATGCTCGACGTGGTGTACAACCATTTCGGACCTGACGGCGCCTACCTGCACGCCTATGCCAAGCCGTTCTTCCGCGAGGACATCAGCACGCCCTGGGGCGCCGCCATCGACTTCCGGCGGCCCGAGGTGTGCGAGTACTTCATCCAGAACGCGCTGTATTGGCTGATGGAATACCGTTTCGACGGTTTGCGCTTCGATGCGGTGCACGCCATTTCCGAGGAAAGCTTCCTGCGCGACCTCGCCCACACGGTCCGCGCATCGGTGGAGCCGGGCCGGCAGGTTCACCTGGTGCTGGAGCACGAGAACAACCGCGCCGCCCTGCTGCGCAGCGGCCCAATGGCGGAGGGCTTCGACGCGCAATGGGCGGACGACTTCCACCATTGCATGCACGTCCTGCTGACCGGTGAGAACGAGGGCTATTACGAGGACTTCCAGGACGCGGCCTCGCTCCTGGCGAAGTGCCTGGCCGACGGCTTCGCGTACCAAGGCCAGGCGTCCCCGCACCTCGGCCGCCCGCGCGGCGAGCCGAGCGGGCACTTGCCGACGACGGCCTTCGTCATGTGCCTGCAGAACCACGACCAGATCGGCAACCGCGCGATGGGCGACCGGCTGACGACCTTGGCCGACCCGCAGGCCCTGCGCTCGGCCATGGCGGTGCTGCTGCTGTGCCCCTTCGTGCCCATGCTGTTCATGGGCGAGGAATACGCCGCCCGCAACCCGTTCCTGTTCTTCACCAGCCACAACAAAGACCTTGCCAAGCTGGTGCGGGAAGGGCGGCGCGCCGAATTCAAGCATTTCGCGGCGTTCCAGGACGAAGCGCGGCGCGCGGCGATCCCGGACCCCAACGCGCCCTCGACTTTTGACGCTTCGGTGGCTGACAAGGCTGATCCCGCCATGTTCGCCTTCGTGCGGGACCTGCTGGCGCTGCGGCGCGAGCATGTCGTGCCGGGCATTCCGGGCTGCCGCAGCCTGGGTGCGGACGTGCTGGCCCCCGGCGCCATCCGTGCGGAGTGGCGGCTGGGGACCGGCCAGCGCTTGGCGGTCACCCTGAACCTCGGGCACGGAACGGCGTCGTCCGCGGCGCCGCCGGACGGCGTCGTGTTCGCCCATCCGCCCCGCACCGCGCCTGCCGCCTTGCCGTCCGGCAGCGTCGTTGTGCAGGTCACGCCTGGATGAGCGGCGACGCGCTGCGTCGCCTGGCAGAGCACGCCGGCGTCGCGCCGCGCTGGAGGGACGTGCACGGCAACTGGCACGACGTCGCGCCGGAAACGCTGCATGCGGTGCTGGAAGCGCTCGGCCTGCCGTCCGCAACGGCGTCCGACCTGGAGGCAAGCCTTGCTGCCGTTGACAAGGCCTCTTCAACGTTGCCGCCACTGGTCACGGCGCAGGTCGGGCAGCCCATCGCGCTCTCGGCCGCGCCGGCCGGCTTCCGGCTGGTCCTGGAGGACGGGACCCTCCGCGAAGGCACGGCCGAGGATCGCGGCGGCAGCGCCGTGCTGCCGCCAATCGACGCGCCCGGATACCACCGGCTGACCTTGGGCACGCAGGAAACGGTGCTCGCGGTGGCGCCGCGGCGCTGCTTCGGCGTCGCGGACGCGGCGTCGGGGGCCCGTCCGTGGGTTCTGGCGGTGGCGCTTTT
>CAXUIQ010000510.1:0-3304 GCA_964250815.1 uncultured Acetobacteraceae bacterium | reverse complement strand
ACCCTGCGCGGCCGGGTGCTGCCGATCGGCGGCTTGAAGGAGAAGCTGCTGGCGGCGCTGCGGGCCGGGATCACCACCGTGTTCATCCCAAAGGAGAACGAGAAGGACCTGGTGGAGATCCCGGACAGCGTGAAGAAGAACCTGAAGATCCTTCCGGTCGCGCACGTGGACGAGGTAATCGCCCAGGCGCTCGTGCGGAAGCCCGAGGCGATCGAGTGGGAGGAACCGGCGGAGGCCGTGGTGCCGCCGGTGGCGCAGCCGGTGGCGTCGCTGCCGCATTGACGGGAGGCCGGGACGGGCGGTTAGCTCAGCGGTAGAGCGTCTCGTTTACACCGAGAGGGTCGGCGGTTCGAAACCGTCACCGCCCATGCTTGGACGCAGGCCGCGTGAAGTTCAGCGCACGGCCTGCTAATATGGTCCGCTGCGCCGCGCCATGGCTTGACGCGCGGGCGCATGGGCCGTAGATCGTGCGCCCTGCCGCTGCGGGAGTAGCTCAGTTGGTTAGAGCGCCGGCCTGTCACGCCGGAGGTCGCGGGTTCGAGCCCCGTCTCTCGCGCCAGCAGCGGGTAAGCGCCTAGAAGCCAGCGATTTGTAGCGGCGCCGAGCTTCAGGGCTGTGGGTACTGATCTCTGGTTATGCTGCTGGCGGAGTGGCGGGCAAAGCGGCCGTGGCGGACGGTTGCCGACGTGGAACGTCAACCGGCAGGCTTCGGCGGCGCTGGCGGCAGGGCCACCTTGCCGCTAGTATCCGGCTGCGGCGCGCCGTGGCGCTGCTAGCCCCGAGGTGTGCCCATGCCGCTGCTCTCCCAATACTTCCCGATCCTGGTGTTCCTGGCCATCGGCGGCGTCATCGCGATGGCCATGGTGGGCGGGTCGCTGCTGGCGGCGCAGCAAAAGCCCTATGCCGAGAAGCTTTCGCCCTATGAATGCGGGTTCGAGCCTTTCGACGACGCGCGCCGCAAGTTCGACGTGCGCTTTTATCTCGTGGCAATTCTGTTCATCATCTTCGACCTTGAAGTCGCGTTCCTGTTTCCCTGGGCGGTAAGCCTTTCGGATATTGGGGTTTTCGGGTTCCTGTCGATGCTCGGCTTCCTTGCAGTCCTGACGGTCGGCTTTATCTACGAGTGGTGCAAAGGCGCGTTGGAATGGGAGTAGTCCCGCTATGAGTGCGACGACGATCGGCGCGGCCCAGCCGCGGCTGGACAGCTTCGCCTGGAACCGGGAAGCCCTGGCGCCCGGCCCGGAGCAGGATGCGGTCATCAAGGGCATCACGGGCGAGGTGGCCGACAAGGGCTTCGTCGTTGCCAACCTCGACAAGGTCGTCAACTGGGCGCGCACCGGCAGCCTTTGGCCGATGACGTTCGGCCTGGCGTGCTGCGCAGTGGAGATGATCCATGCCTACATGCCGCGCTATGACCTGGACCGCTTCGGCGTTATCCCCCGGGCCAGCCCGCGCCAGTCGGACGTGATGATCGTGGCCGGCACGCTCACCAACAAGATGGCCCCGGCGCTGCGCAAGGTCTATGACCAGATGCCGGAGCCGCGCTGGGTGATCAGCATGGGCAGCTGCGCCAACGGCGGCGGGTACTACCACTACAGCTACTCGGTGGTGCGCGGCTGCGACCGCATCGTGCCGGTGGATGTCTATGTGCCGGGCTGCCCGCCGACGGCCGAGGCGCTGGTTTACGGAATCATGCAGTTGCAGAAGAAGATCCGCCGGACCGGGACCGTGCTGCGTGGCTGACGACATCGCCCTGCCCGAAGCGGCGGCGCTCAACGGCCCGGCGCTGCTGGCGCAGCAGGTCGCCACCCTGCCGGGCGTCCTGCGCTGCGGCCTGGAAGGCGGCGAGGTCGTGCTGCACGTCGGGCGGGGCGACCTCCTGGCGGTGCTGACGGCGCTGCGGGACGATGCCCGGTTCTCCTGCGAGCAGCTCATGGAGCTGTGCGGGGTGGATTGGCCGGAGCGTCCGGAGCGTTTCGACGTTGTTTACATGCTGCTTTCGGTGTCGCTGAACCACCGCGTGCGCGTCGTGGTGCGGACGGGTGCCGACACGCCGATGCCCAGCATCCACAGGCTCTGGCCCGTGGCGACGTGGTTCGAACGGGAAGCCTGGGACCTGTTCGGCATCACCTTCGCCGACCAGCCGGACCTGCGCCGCATCCTGACCGACTACGGCTTCAGCGGGCACCCGCTGCGCAAGGACTTCCCGCTCACCGGCTACGTCGAGGTCCGCTACGACGAGGACCAGAAGCGCGTGGTGAACGAGCCGGTGACGCTCACCCAGGATTTCCGGAACTTCGATTTCGTCTCGCCCTGGGAGGGCATGGTCACCCTGCCCGGCGACGAGAAGGCCCACACCGACCGCCAAAAGGCCGCGGCCGCGAACACGGTTGTTGCCAAGGCGGCTGCCATGAAGGACAGCAAGTGATGCCGGACGGTATCCAGGGCAGCTTCGACGGCACCCACCCGACCACGCCGGGCGAGGGCAAGCCCAGCACGACCAAGGTCGTCGAAGTCGATAACCACACCATCAACTTCGGCCCGCAGCACCCGGCGGCGCACGGCGTCCTGCGCCTGATCCTGGAAATGGACGGGGAGGTGGTGGAGCGTGCCGACCCGCACATCGGCTTGCTGCACCGCGGCACGGAGAAGCTGATCGAGCACAAGACCTACTTGCAGGCGCTGCCGTACTTCGACCGCCTGGACTACGTCAGCCCGATGTGCATGGAGCACACCTGGGTGCTGGCGCAGGAGAAGCTGCTCGGCATCGCGGTGCCGGAGCGCGGGCGCTGGATACGCACGATGTATGCGGAGATCACCCGCATCCTGAACCACCTGCTGAACGTCACGACCTACGCCCTCGACGTGGGCGCGATCACGCCCAGCCTGTGGGGCTTCGAGGAGCGCGAGAAGATGCTGCGCTTCTACGAGGAGGTGTCGGGCGCCCGATACCACAGCAACTACTTCCGCGTCGGCGGCGTGGCGCGCGACCTGCCGGCGGGCCTGGCCGAGCAGATCGCTGCCTGGGCCGAGACGTTCCCGAGGTTCATCGACGAGCTGGAGCAGCTTCTGACCAGCAACCGCATCTGGAAGCAGCGCACCGTCGATATCGGCGTGATGACGCCGGAGGACGCGCTGGCCTGGGGGTTCAGCGGCCCGCCGCTGCGCGCCAGCGGCGTGCCTTGGGACCTGCGCAAGTCGCAGCCCTACGACATGTACGAGCACGTCGAGTTCGACATCCCCGTGGCGCGCAACGGCGACTGCTACGACCGCTACCTGGTCCGCATGGCCGAGATGCGGCAGA
>CAXUIQ010000509.1:0-3314 GCA_964250815.1 uncultured Acetobacteraceae bacterium | reverse complement strand
GGCCTGCACCCCCGCGAACAGGTCGGGCTGCTCGGCGTCGAGGCTGGACGCGCCCAGGTAGAACCCGGCCACCGCGCAGACCGCCAGCACGCCGCCCAGCGCGCCCCGGCGCAGCATCGGCCGTGCCGCCTCCGCCCGGCAGGCCGCGCGCTGCCTGAGCTGGCTTTGAAGGCTCGCCAGCAGCGCGGGATCGACCGTCGGCACGTCCTCCTGCGCCAGCGCGTCGGCCATGGCCTGCCGCGCCGCCGGGCAGCGCCGCAGGAGCGACAACGCCGCCGCCCGCTCGGCGGCAGGCCAGGCCGCGAGTTCGGTCCCATGGACGCGCAAGCGCCAATCGAAGCGGCGGGGCGTCATCAGGATCATCCGTCCCGCGCCTCCAGGTAGGCGCGCAGCACCTTGCGGCCCCGGTGCAGCAAGCCCTCCAACGCCCGGGTGGACACCTTCAAGGCGCGGGCCGCGTCCTGGCCGGACCAGCCCTGGTCGTAGGTGAGGGCCAGCGCCGCGCGCTGCCGGTCGGGCAGGGTGGCGATGGCCTCGGCCAGCATCCGGTTGCGCTGCTGCACCGCGATGGCGGCGTCGGCCATGGGCGCGGCGTCTTGCAGGTCGTCCGGCACCGCGACGCTCGGGCGCGCGGCGCGGACCCGGTCGATCGCGGCGTTCACGGCGATGCGGTGCAGCCAGGTCGCCACGGCGCCCTGCTTCGGGTCGTAGGACCGCGCCCGGGTCCAGGCGCGCAGCAGCGCGTCCTGCGCCACGTCCTCCGCCGCCGCCGGGTCGCCCAGCACGCGCAGCGCCGCCCGGCGCAGCCGCAGCAGGTAGCGCGCCGCCAACGCATCGAACGCCGCGCGGTCGCCCTCCGCGGTGCGGGCCATCAGGGCTTGGTCGGAAGGCGGGGACGGGTCGGCAGTCATGCGCGCGGGCCTGGTTCCAGCATGGGGATGATACGGCAGCGTGCATCCTTCCCCATGCCGGCCGAAACGGTCAGCATGCGGCCAGGATGCGCTCGGCAAGCTTGAGATGGGGGCGGTCGATCATTTTGCCATCAAGCGCGAACACGCCCGCGTCCGGGTGGGCGGCGAAACCCTCGCGCACCCGCTCCGCCCAGGCGACCCGCGCCGTGCTTGGGGTGAAGGCGGCGGCAACGGCGGCGACCTGGCCCGGGTGGATGCACAGCTTGCCGGCGAACCCGTCCGCCGCCGCCTGCCGCGCTTCCGCGTCCAGCCCGGCGGGATCACGCGGGTCGGGCCAGGGCGTGTCGAGCGCCGCGACGCCGGCTGCCCCTGCCGCCAGCAGGGTCATGGCGCGGGCGGCGGCCACCGGGGCCGCGTATTCCTGCCCGGGTCCACGCGGGGCGATGCCCCCCTGCGGAGCGATGCCCCCCCGCGGAGCGACACCAAGATCGGCCGACAGGTCCTCCGCCCCGAAGCACAGGGCCACCAGCCGGGCCGGCGCTTCCCGGTAATCCATCCGCGCGAGCGACGCCGCGGTTTCCGTCACCAGCGCCAGCACGCCGACGCTGCCGGCCGGCAAGCCGTGCGCCGCTTCCAGCGCCTCAAGGTGATGGTCGAGGGCCAGAAGGTCGTCCGGGCCGGTGCATTTGGGCAGGAGGACCGCCGCCGGGCGGTGCGGCACGACCGCGGCGAGGTCCGCCAAATACCACGGCGTGCCCCGCGGGTTGACCCGCACCACGACGCCGGGCCGGGGCATGGCGGGCAGCAGCGCCGCCACCAGGGCACGCGCCGCGTCCTTGCCCGGCAGCGCCACGCTGTCCTCCAGATCCAGGATCACCCCATCGGCCTCGGACGCCAGGGCCTTTTCGGCCTTGCGGGCGCTGTCGCCGGGGGCAAAGAGCAGGTTGCGCAGCTTGAACGCATGGGGCATCGCATCGGCTCCGATCGTACGCTTGGTCTGTGGAACAATCTTGCGCCGCTGCCCCCGATATGCAAAGCAGGGCATCAAGGAACGCATAACGCAGGGAGACGGGCGGGGTGCCGGGCACCATTCTTGAGACGTCGGGCATGACGCGGGAGTTCCGCGGCTTCATCGCCGTGAACAGCGTTAACCTGCGCGTGCAGGAAGGGACGATCCACGCCCTGATCGGGCCGAACGGCGCCGGCAAGACGACCTGCTTCAACCTGCTGACCAAGTTCCTGGCTCCCACCCGCGGCACCATCAGCTTCCAGGGACGCGACATCACGGGGATGAAGGCCGCGGCCGTCGCCCGCCTGGGCCTCGTGCGCTCCTTCCAGATCTCGGCGGTGTTCCCGCATCTGAGCGCGTTGGAGAATGTCAGGCTGGCGTTGCAGCGGGCGCGCGGCAGCAGCTTCGACTTCTGGAACCCGGAATCCCTGCTGCACCGGTATGACGACCGCGCCTGCGCGCTCCTGGCCGACGTCGGGCTGGAGGGCTGCGAGGAGGAGCCGGCGGCCCTGCTGTCCTACGGGCGCAAGCGCGCGCTGGAGATCGCGACGACCTTGGCGCTGGAACCCACCATGATGCTGCTGGACGAGCCGACGGCGGGCATGACGCACGAGGACGTGGACCGCGTGGTGGCGCTGATCCGCCGCATCCGCGCCGGGCGCACGATCCTGATGGTCGAGCACAACTTGAGCGTGGTGGAAGGCCTGTGCGACACGATCACCGTGCTGGCGCGCGGCCAGGTGCTGGCGGAGGGCGACTACGCCAGCGTCAGCCGCAACCCCGATGTCGTCACCGCCTACCTTGGCTCGCCCGATGCTTGACGCGACGAGCCAGGCCGGGCCGATGCTGCGGGTGTCCGGCCTCAATTCCTGGTACGGCGAGAGCCATATCCTGCATGGCGTCGATTTCGACGTGGCCGAAGGGGAGGTCGTGACGCTCCTGGGCCGCAACGGCGCCGGCAAGACGACCACCATGAAGAGCATCATGGGCCTCGTGCCCCGGCGTGAGGGCAGCATCCGCTTCAAGGGCGCCGAGACCGCCGCCATGCGCCCGGACGGCATCGCCCGCGCCGGCATCGCCTTCTGCCCGGAGGAGCGCGGCATCTTCGCCAGCCTGAGCGTCACCGAGAACCTGATGCTGCCGCCGCAGATCGCGCCGGGCGGCATGAGCGTGGCCGAGATCTACACGCTGTTCCCGAACCTCAAGGAGCGCGCGGGCAGCCAAGGAACCAAGCTCTCCGGCGGCGAGCAGCAGATGTTGGCGATCGGCCGCATCCTGCGCACGGGGTCGCGCCTGCTGCTGCTGGACGAGCCGACCGAGGGGCTGGCCCCGGTGATCATCCAGCAGATCGGCCACACCATCCGCGCCATCAAGGCGCGCGGCTTCACCGTGCT
>CAXUIQ010000508.1:0-3319 GCA_964250815.1 uncultured Acetobacteraceae bacterium | reverse complement strand
GGCGTTCGCGCGCCGCGTGGTACTCGGCGTTCTCGCTCAGGTCGCCGTGGCTGCGCGCTTCGGCGATGGCGCGGATGATCGACGGGCGCTCCACCGATTTCAGGTGCCGCAATTCTTCTTCCAGCCGCGTCAGGCCGGGGGCGGTCATGGGAAACTTCTGCAAAATGCGCCGTCCCGTAGTGGTTTAAGTTCGAGCGGCCGCGACCACTCTAAAATGATCCGCGAAAGTAAGACTGGAGCGGTGCGACTTCAAGCGTCCCCGCCTTGAGCGCCGCGATGGCGTGCACCGCCGCCCGTGCGCCGGCGATGGTGGTGTAGTGCGGCACCCCGTGCAACAGCGCGCTGCGCCGGATGTCGAAGCTGTCCGTCACCGACTGCGCGGAGCCGGCGGTGTTGATGACCAACTGCACCTCGCCGGAACGGATCGCGTCCACGCAATGCGGCCGGCCTTCCAGCACCTTGTTCACCACCCGCACCGAGAGGCCCGCGTCCCGGATGCGCGCCGCGGTGCCGCGGGTGGCAAGAATCGAGAACCCCATGTCGGTGAGCCGCCGGGCCATGGGCACGAGGCCCACCTTGTCCACGTCCCGCACCGACAGGAACACCGTGCCGGCGTCCGGCAGCTTGACCCCTGCGCCCAACTGCGACTTGGCGAAGGCCCGCTCGAAGCTGGCGTCGAGGCCCATGACCTCGCCGGTCGATTTCATCTCCGGCCCCAGGATGGTATCGACGCCGACGAAGCGGGCGAAGGGGAACACCGCCTCCTTCACCGCGACGTGCGGCGCGATGGCCTGGTCGTCCAGGCGGAACTCGCTGAGGCGCGCGCCGGCCATCACCCGGGCGCCGATCTTGGCGATGGGCACGCCCGTCGCCTTGGCCACGAAGGGCACGGTGCGCGAGGCCCGCGGGTTGACCTCCAAGACGAACACCACGCCGTCCTTGACCGCGTACTGCACGTTCATCAGGCCGACCACGCCGAGCGCGCGGGCCATCTCCTCCGTCTGCGCCTTGAGTTCCGTGACCGTCGAGGGCGACAGCGAGTAGGGCGGCAGCGAGCAGGCGCTGTCGCCCGAGTGGATGCCGGCCTCCTCGATGTGCTCCATGACGCCCGCGACATAGACCGTCTGGCCGTCCGAGATGCAGTCCACGTCCACCTCGATGGCGTCGTTGAGGTAGCGGTCGATCAGCACCGGGTTGTCGCCCGACACCCGCACGGCTTCCCGCATGTAGCGGTGCAGCCCGGCGCGCTCGTGCACGATCTCCATGGCCCGCCCGCCCAGCACGTAGGACGGACGGATCACCACGGGGTAGCCGACCCGCTCGGCAATCGCCTCCGCCTCCGCCGCCGACCGCGCGGTGCCGTTCTCCGGCTGGCGCAGGCCGAGCTTTTGCAAGAGAACCTGGAACCGCTCCCGGTCCTCGGCGATGTCGATGGCGTCGGCACTGGTGCCGAGGATCGGGATGCCGGCGGCGGACAGGGCTTGCGACAGCTTGAGCGGCGTCTGCCCGCCGTACTGCACGATGCAGCCCAGCACCTCGCCGCGCTCCTGCTCCTTGCGCACCAGGGCGATGACCTCCTCGGCGGTCAGCGGCTCGAAGTACAGGCGGTCGGAGGTGTCGTAGTCGGTGCTGACCGTTTCCGGGTTGCAGTTGACCATGATGGTCTCGAACCCGGCGTCGCGCAGCGCGTAGGCGGCGTGGACGCAGCAGTAGTCGAACTCGATGCCCTGGCCGATCCGGTTCGGCCCGCCGCCGAGGATGATGACCTTCTTGCGGTCCGTGGGCTGGCTTTCGCAGGAGGGCGGGCCGAAGCCGCCCTCGAAGGTCGAGTACATGTAGGGCGTGGCCGAGGCGAACTCGCCGGCGCAGGTGTCGATGCGCTTGTACACCGGCTGCACGCCGAGCCGGGCGCGGGCGGCGGCCACCGCCTCCGCCTTGGTCCCGGCAAGCTGCGCCAGGCGGATGTCCGAGAAGCCCATCGCCTTGAGCCGCCGCATCTCCGTAGCCTCAATCGGCAGCCCGGCGGTCACCACCTCGCGCTCCGCCCGCACGATGCGCTCCAACTGGCGAAGGAACCACGGATCGAACTTGCAGGCGTCGTGGATGTCCTCCACCGAAAGCCCCGCCCGCAGCGCCTGCGCCGCCATCAGCAGCCGGTCCGGACGCGGGGTGGACAAGGCGGCGCGGAACGCATCGTGCCCGCCGTCGCCGGGCGGCTCCACCGGGTCGAGGCCGCTGAAGCCGGTTTCCATGCTGCGCAAGCCCTTCTGCAAGGCTTCGGCGAAGCTGCGGCCGATGGCCATGGCCTCGCCGACCGACTTCATGCTGGTGGTCAGCAGGGCAGGGGTGCCGGGGAACTTCTCAAATGTGAACCGGGGGATCTTGACCACGACATAGTCGATGGTCGGCTCGAAGCTCGCCGGGGTCGTGCGGGTGATGTCGTTGGCCAGCTCGTCCAGCGTGTAGCCGACCGCGAGCTTGGCCGCGACCTTGGCGATGGGGAAGCCGGTCGCCTTGGACGCGAGCGCGGAGGAGCGCGACACCCGCGGGTTCATCTCGATCACGACCATGCGCCCGTCGGCCGGGTTCACCGCGAACTGCACGTTGGAGCCGCCGGTATCGACGCCGATCCTGCGCAGGCAGGCGATGCTGGCGTCGCGCATCCTCTGGTATTCTTTGTCGGTGAGCGTGAGCGCCGGGGCGACGGTCACGCTGTCCCCGGTGTGGATGCCCATGGGATCGACGTTCTCGATGGCGCAGACGATGATGCAGTTGTCGGCGCTGTCGCGCACGACCTCCATCTCGTACTCCTTCCAGCCGAGCACGCTTTCCTCGATCAGCACCTCGTTTGTCGGGCTGGCATCAAGGCCGCCGGCGACGATCTGCTCGAACTCCTCGCGGTTGTAGGCGATGCCGCCGCCGGTGCCGGCGAGCGTGAAGCTCGGGCGGATCACCGCGGGCAGGCCGGTCAGGGCGAGCGCCTCGCGGGCTTCGGCCATGCTGTGCGCGATGGCGCTGCGCGGGCTTTCGAGGCCGATCCCGCTCATGGCGTCGCGGAACTTGAGCCGGTCCTCCGCGCGGTCGATCACGTCGGCCTTGGCGCCGATCAGCTCGACGCCGTGCCGGGCCAGCGCGCCGCTGGCATGGAGCCGCATCGCCGTGTTCAGCGCCGTCTGCCCACCCATGGTCGGCAGCAGCGCGTCCGGCTTCTCGCGGATGATGATCTTCTCGACGATGTCCGGCGTGATCGGCTCGATGTAGGTGGCGTCCGCGAGGCCCGGGTCGGTCATGATGGTGGCCGGGTTGGAGTTGACCAGGA
>CAXUIQ010000507.1:1603-3331 GCA_964250815.1 uncultured Acetobacteraceae bacterium | reverse complement strand
GGGCAGAGGGGGGTGGCACGGGGTCTTGATGGGCGGGCGCGGCGCGGGCCTGCGGGCCGCCCTGTCGCCCGGCCCTCACCGTCGGAACAGCGGGCAGGCGCTTTCCGACGGGCCGGGGTAGAGCGCGTCCGGCTGCAGCTTCGCCAGGACGTCCAGGTTGTCGAGGGGATCGGTGATCGCGCCCGGCGCCTTGACCCGCACGACGTAGAGGTCGTTCATCACCCGGCCGTCCGGGCGCACTTCGGCGTTGCGCGTGAGGATGTCGTCCGCCGGGTGCTCGTGCAGCCAGGCCGCGACCCGGGCGTTGTCGTCGGTGCCGAGCGCCTTGAGCGCCTTGAGGTAGTCGAGCGTGGCGCTGTAGCTCATGGCGTGGGTCATGGTCGGCGTATGGCCGCCGTGCCGGGCGGCGAACCGGCGGGACCAGGCGAGGGCATCGGGGTTCATGGTGGGGAAGAACGCCGTCGAGAACTGCAGGCCCTGCGCGTCGTCCGGGCCGAGCGCTTCCAGGTCGGACAAATGCACCAGCAGGCCGACGATCCGGATGGCGTCGCCGGCGATGCCGAACTCGCGCGCCTGCTTGATGCTGTTCACGAAGTCGGCGCCGGCGTTGGCGAGCGCCAGGCCCTTCGCGCCCGACGCCTGGGCTTGCGTGAGGTAGGACGACATGTCGGTGGTGGCGAGCGGGTGCTTGGCGGCGCCCAGCACCTTGCCGCCGTTCGCCTCGATGATCGCGGTCGCGTCCTTTTGCAGCGCGTTGCCGAAGGCGTAGTCCGCCGTGATGAAGAACCAGGTCGTGACGCCTTCTTTCAGCGCCTGCGTCAGCCCTGCCACGGAAAGCGCCCGCGTGTTCGGGACGTATTGCAGGGTGGTCGGCGTGCACGACTTGCCCACGAACTCGGACGAGGTGCCGCCGCTGTTCAGGAACAGCTTGCCACGCTGCTGCGCCAGGTCCTGGATCGCAAGCCCGACCGAGCTTGCCGCCCCGTCGAGCACTGCGGCCACGCCCTGCTTGTCGAACCATTCCCGGACAAAGGCGAGCGCCACGTCGGGCTTGTTCTGGGTGTCGCCCGAGAGCACCTCGATCGGGCGGCCGAGCACGCTGCCGCCGAAGTCCTCGGCGGCCATCTGCGTCGCCAGCACGGACCCGGGGCCGCCCAGCGCGGCATAAGGGCCGGACATGTCGTTGGCGACGCCGAGGCGCACCGGCTGCGCGGCGGACGCCGGGGGCACGGCCGCGACCAGGGCGGCGAACGCGGCGGCGATGAGCTTGGTTTTCATTGGACCTCCCCTGGTGCTGCCTTTGGCCGGCAGTCTCTGGACGCAGGGCTTGCTGATGCCCGGCTGGCCATCCGGGACACCATACGACGATGTCCGGGCGGAATGCGAGGAATTGCGGCGGCCTGCACGCCCGCGCTGGCTTGGCTGGACGGGCAGTCAAGCGCGCCGATGCCGGCGAGGCCGCCCGGGAGCGGCCCCCTGCTGCCGGAGGGAGGCTTGCCCCGCGGCCCTCCCGCGCTTCAGGCCGAAGTCCCGCAGCTCGGCCTTGGCCATGCGCCCGTCCGGGTGGTGGAACACCACGCCCATGCCCGCGAAGACCCAGGCGCAGGCCGGGTCCGGCGCGTCGCGGATGGGGTGGCGCGGGTCGGGCCAGTCTCGCTTGAAGGTGGTGGGGATTTTCCGCATCACTCGGCTCCTGTTGGGGCCGGCGGCGGGGTCAAGCGGGACGTG
>CAXUIQ010000507.1:0-1593 GCA_964250815.1 uncultured Acetobacteraceae bacterium | reverse complement strand
CTCGAAGAACGGCTTGCATGGCATGCCGTTCCACGCGCCGGATGTCAGCCCGCCGCCGCCGTGACGGCTGCCGCCGCGGGGCCAAGCGCGTGGACGCGGTTGCGGCCGGCGCGCTTGCCCAGGTAAAGCGCCTCGTCGGCTTGGCCGACCAGGTCTTGCGGGGTGCCGCCCTTTGCCGGGCAGAGGGCTGCGACCCCGACGCTGATCGTGACCGTCGGCCCGGCGCCGGGGCCGCCATGCGGCAGCGCGTAGTCCTCGACGGCGCACCGGATGCGCTCGGCGACGCGCACCGCTTCCGC
Organism: uncultured Acetobacteraceae bacterium; assembly: GCA_964250815.1. Taxonomy (GTDB): domain Bacteria; phylum Pseudomonadota; class Alphaproteobacteria; order Acetobacterales; family Acetobacteraceae; genus CAHJXG01. The sequence goes on along the minus strand of CAXUIQ010000507.1, from coordinate 1,294 downwards.
CAGGTCGGCATCGGCCATGATGAGCGCGAACTCCTCGCCGCCATAGCGCGCCAGGAGGTCCTGGCCGCAGCGCAGGTGCTGGGCCATGGCGGCTGCGGCCTGCGCGAGGCAGGCGTCGCCCTGCGGGTGGCCGTGGTGGTCGTTGTAGGACTTGAAATGGTCCACGTCGATCATCAGCAGCGCCAGGGACTTCGCGGGAGACCCGGCGTGGGACCCGGCTTGGGACCAGGAGCGGGCCAGTTGCGCGTCGAAGGTGCGGCGGTTGGCAAGCCCGGTCAGGGCGTCGGTGGAGGACAGGCGGTTGAGGGTGGCGTTGGCTTGGGCCAGTTCCTCCGCATCCAGGCGCTGCTCCAGCATGAGCAGGAAGCCGCGCCGCTCCGCGTGCTCGATCGTATAGGCGGCGTGCAGCGTGTAGGTCGCGGTGGTGAACATGATCATCACCAGCATCAAGGGCACGCCGTCCGGCAGGCCCGGGTGCAGCAGGATCACCGCGGACGACGAGGCGACGCTGGCCGCGCTGAACCCCATGCACCACGCGAAGCGCAGGCGCACCGCGAGGTTCATGAAGGTGAGGTAGAGCACGAAAACGGTGCAGAGGTAACCGCTTTGCGGGGCGCGGGACAGCGAGAGGAGGCCGCAGGTGCCGAACAGCAGCACCGCCGCGCACGCCGTCATGACCGTTTCCCGCCGCCACGGCGCCGGGTTCCGCGCCATGTAGAAGGCGCTGGCGGAACAGAACGGGGTCAGGACCAGGAAATGGAGGGCAAGCGAGTAGAAGATGGCGTCGGGGATGGTCTTGAGGTCCGACGCCACGAAGGCGTTGCTGAGCGTCATGCCGAGGATGCAGCACCGGACCAGGTGCCGGGTCCGCGCTTCGCCGGTCGCGGCCTCGTAGCGGGCTTCCAGGCTTTCGGTGAAGCGCAGGGTCCGGCTCGGCTTCTCAAGCTGCTGCCGGATCGCGACGCGCAGGCGATGGCGTTCCTCTGGCTCCACGGCCCATCCGATCGGTCATGTTGTTACGTTATAACACGAAACTTGTTGACGATCCATTTCGACGGCGTGGTTCCTAGGGTCTGCTCGGGGGCCTCGGCGGAGCGGGCCGGGCTTGCCAACCGCTGGCAGCCAGCTTGGCGCTGGAGAGCACGGGCACGGCGCCTGGGGCCCGGCTGATCCAGCGCCGGGCTTGCATGCGTGGGCGACGGAGCGTGCCGCGAACAGACAGGCGACTGCGGCGTATCATGCGGCGGAGATGGCGGGCCTTGCCGCGCGGCCCCGGCCCGCAGCCGGCATGGGC
>CAXUIQ010000506.1:0-3358 GCA_964250815.1 uncultured Acetobacteraceae bacterium | reverse complement strand
GCCCACCTGGAAGCGCTTGGTCCAGGCGCCGTTCGCCAGGAACTGCAGGCTTCCCGCCGCCTGGCTCAGGGCGACGCCGAGTGCGTCGGCGACTCCCGCCGCGTTGAGGCCGAACACACGCGCCGCCGCGGCGGCGGCCCGGCGGGCGGCTCCTGATGCGGGGCGGGCAGCCGATGCAGGACAACGCCTGGGGGGCGGGGCCCCGCGCGGCGCTGCTCCAGGGCGTGCCGGCCCCCGAACCCATGCCGCCGCACGCGCCGGGTCCGTTCGCCTTCGCCGACGCGGCCCGGGTGGGCGCGATGCTGGCCCAGGCCGGATTCACGGCGGTCGCCAGCACGGCGGTCGCGGCGGCGCTGGACATCTCCGCCCCGGGAAGCACGGACGAGGCGGCGCTGGACGACGCGGTGCAGTTCGCCCTGGAGTCCGGTCCGGCTTCCGCCCTGCTGCGCGACGTGGACGACGCCACGCGGGCGCGCGCCGTCGCGGCCGTCCGCGCCGCTTTCCGCGGCCGTGCCGGGGCGGGGCGGGCATCGCTCGACGCCGCCTGCTGGCTGTTCACCGCGGAGAACCCGGGCGCCGCCGGGCACGCTTCTTGACCGCGCCGGACCTCCTGGTCCTGGCGGAACGCTGCCGGGTCCCGCCGGGCGAGGCGGTGCGCCTGGACGACCGGAACCCGGCGGACCGCATGGGGCTGTCCAAGGCGGACGCCGAGGCGATGCTGGCCGAGGGCGCCGAACGCCTCGCCGCCTTGCACGACCGGCTGTTCGCGCAGCGCGCCTGGTCGGTGCTGCTGGTGCTGCAGGGCATGGACGCCAGCGGCAAGGACGGCGCGATCAAGCGGCTCGCGGCCGGGCTGAACCCGCAGGGCCTGCGCGTGACCTCCTTCGCGGCGCCCGACGCCGAGGAGCGGTCGCACGACTTCCTGTGGCGCATCCACCGCGCCCTGCCGCCGCGCGGGTTGGTCGGCGTGTTCAACCGCAGCCACTACGAGGACGTGCTGGCGCCCCGCGTGGACCCGGATGTGCGGGCCAAGCTGGGCCTCCCGGCCAGCCTGGCCGGGCCGGAGGTGTGGACAGAGCGGCTCGGCGCCATCGTCGGGTTCGAGAGCTACCTCGCCCAGCAAGGCACGGCGCAGGCCAAGGTGTTCCTCCATCTGTCCCGGAACGAGCAGCGCAAGCGCCTGCTGGCCCGGCTGGACGATCCCGGCAAGGCGTGGAAGTTCGACCCGTCGGACTCCGTGGCCCGCAGCCGCTGGGCGGAGTACCAGTCGGCCTATGAGGCGGCGATCACCGCGACGGCAACGGCGGCGGCGCCCTGGTTCATCGTGCCGGCCGACAGCAAGCCGGTGGCGCGCGCCTTGGTGCAGGCCATCCTGCTGCTCACGATGGAGGGCTTGGACCTCCACATGCCGCCCCCGTCATCCGGCCGCCTGGCGGAGATGGCGGCGGCACGGAAGCGGCTCGCCGCATCTTGAAGTCGCGCTAAAGCTCGACCTGGGTGCCCAGCTCGACGACGCGCTTGGGCGGGATTTGGAAGTAGCTCGACGCGCTCACGGCGTTGCGGGTCATGAAGGCATAAAGCCGCTCCCGCCACCGGGGCAGGTCGGGGCTGACGGTGGGCACCGGCGTTTCGCGTCCGAGGAAGAACGACGTCTCGGCGATGTCGATGGGGAACTCGGCCCGGTGCGCTTCCAGCGCCGCGGGCACGTCCGGCGATTCCGCGAAGCCGAAGCGCAGGATGATGGCCGTGAAGCCCTTGTCGAGCGGCTCCACGGTCATGCGTCCGGCGTCCTCGACGAAGGGCGCCCGCTCGGTGACCACCGTCAGCAGCACGATGCGCTCGTGCAGCACCTTGTTGTGCTTGAGGTTGTCGGTCAGCGAGTAGGGCGCGGTTTCCCGGCGCGCCGCGAGATACACCGCCGTGCCCGGCACCCGGGGCAGCTTCGCCGGGTCGATCCGGGCGATGAACTTGGCGAGCGGCAGGTTGTCCTCGCTGGTGCGCTCCAGCACGATCTGCCGTCCGCGGCGCCAGGTGGACATCAGCGTGAACACCAGGGCGCCGACCAGCAGCGGGAACCAGCCGCCCTGGGGAATCTTCACCGCGTTGGCGGCGAAGAAGGAAAGGTCCACCACGAAGAAGAAGCCGACCACCGCCGCCGTCACCGGCACGCTCCAACGCCACAGCCGGCGCGCGACAAGGGCGAGCAGGCCCGTGGTGATCACCATGGTCCCTGCCACCGCGATGCCGTACGCCGCCGCCAGGTTGTCCGAGGACCCGAAGGCCAGCACCAACCCGATCACGCATGCCATCAGGAGCCAGTTGATCTGCGGCACGTAAACCTGGCCGATCGCTTCCTCCGAGGTTTGGTGGATGTCCAGCCGGGGCAGCAGGCCGAGCTGCATGGCCTGCTGCGACAAGGAGAACGCGCCGGAGATCACCGCCTGGGACGCGATCACCGTGGCGGCGGTGGCGAGCGCCACGACCGGCACCAGCGCCCAGCCGGGGAACAGGTTGAAGAACGGCATGTCGATGGCGTCGGGGTGGGCAAGCACCAGCGCGCCCTGGCCGAAGTAGTTGAGCGCCAGCGCCGGCAGCACGACGGCAAACCAGTCGAGCCGGATCGGGCCGCGGCCGAAATGCCCCATGTCGGCATACAGCGCCTCCGCCCCCGTCATGGCCAGGAACACCGAGCCGAGCGCCAGGAAGCCGATGGCGCCGTGGCCGAACAGGAAACGCAGCGCATGCAGCGGGTCGAGCGCCGCCAGCACGCCGAGATCCTGCACCACCTGCACCAGCCCGGCCAGGCCCAGCACGGCGAACCACGCCGCCATCACCGGGCCGAAGTAGGCGCCGATGCGCTCGCTGCCCCGGCTTTGCACGACGAACAGCCCGACCAGCACGGCAATGGTGAGCGGAAGCACGTAGGGCTTGAGCGAGGGGGCTGCGGCCTCCAACCCCTCGATGGCGCTGAGAACGGAGATGGCCGGGGTGATCATGCCGTCGCCGTAGAACAGGGCGGCGCCGGCGATGCCGACCATGACCAGGGCGGTGCGCCGCCGCTGATCGGTTTCCGAGTGGGCAGCCAGGCTGAGCAGCGCCATGATGCCGCCTTCGCCGTCGTTGTCGGCGCGCATCACGAACAGCACGTACTTGACCGTGACCACGATCATCAGCGCCCAGAAGATCAGGGACAGCAAGCCCAGCACGGTCTCCGTTTCCGTGCCGCCGCCCGCCGCCTTCAGGCACTCGCGCAGGGTGTAGATCGGGCTGGTGCCGATGTCGCCGTACACCACCCCGAGGGCGCCGATGACGAGGGCGCGGGGCAGGGGAGTCGCTGCCGCGGCCTCGGCTGCTGGGG
>CAXUIQ010000505.1:0-3363 GCA_964250815.1 uncultured Acetobacteraceae bacterium | reverse complement strand
GGTCCAGCGGCGCTGGACATCGACCCGGCGCTCGGCGCCCTGCTCGCCCGGGCGCTCACCGACCCGCTGCCGGCACGGCTCGACGACGGCGGGGTGGTCGCCGCGGGGTTCGACGGCGAGTTGGATGCGGAGCGGCGCCTGCGCGACGACAGCCGCCGGGTGGTCGCCGGGCTGACCCTGGACTACGCGCAGCGGTATGGCGTGGCGTCGCTCAAGATCAGGCACCATGCGCAGCTCGGATACGTCATCGAGGCTCCGGCCGGAGCCGTCGAGCGGCTGCAGGCGCATCCGGACCTCACCTTGCGCCAGGCCATGGCCAATGGCGCCCGCTTCGGCTGCGCGGAGCTGGCCGACCTCGACCGCCGCATCAGCGAGGCCGCCGACCGGGCGGCAGCGCGCGAGCGGCTGGTGTTCGCGACGCTGGTGCAGGCCGTGCTTGCGCAATCCGACTCCATCACCGCCTGCGCCGACGCGCTGGCCCGGCTGGACGTGCTGCAGTCCTGCGCCCGCCTGGCCGAAGGCGGGCGCTGGTGCCGCGCCACGGTGACGGACGACGACCAGTTCTCGATCCGCTGCGGCCGCCATCCCGTCGTGGAGGACGCGCTGGGAGGCACGGCGGCTTTCGTGCCGAACGACTGCGACCTGTCGCCCGGGCGGCGCGTGCTGCTGCTGACCGGGCCGAACATGGCGGGCAAGAGCACCTTCCTGCGGCAGAACGCACTCATCGCCATCCTGGCGCAGGCCGGGCTGCCGGTGCCGGCCGAGAGCGCCCGGATCGGCGTGGTGGACCGCTTGTTCAGCCGCGTGGGCGCCGCCGACGACCTGGCGCGCGGGCGCAGCACCTTCATGGTCGAGATGACGGAAACCGCGGCCATCCTGCACCAAGCCGGCCCGCGGTCCCTGGTGATCGTGGACGAGATTGGACGCGGCACCAGCACGCTGGACGGCCTGGCCATCGCCTGGGCGGTGCTGGAAGCGCTGCATGGCCAGGTCCGCTGCCGCACGGTGTTCGCGACGCACTTCCACGAGCTGGCAGACCTCGCGGCGCAGATGCCGCGGCTGCGCCCCCACACCATGCGGGTCAAGGAATGGCGCGGCAGCGTCGTGTTCCTGCACGAGGTCGCCGAGGGTGCTGCCGGCCGCAGTTGGGGCGTGCACGTGGCGCAGTTGGCCGGGGTGCCGCCGGCGACGGTGCGCCGGGCATCCGCCCTGCTGGGTGCGCTGGAAAAAGGCCGCCACGGACGACCGGCGGAGCTGCCGCTGTTCGCCCAACTGGCCCAAGACCCTGTCGATGAACCCGCCCCGCCCCCCGATGCGCTGCGGGGGGCGCTGGAGGAGGTCGATCCCGACGGGCTCACGCCCCGGGAAGCGGTAGAAATTCTCTATCGCCTCAAGGCACTCGCTGCTGTTCCCCCGGCGCATCCAGGGGTAGGGTAGGGTTGATGTCCCAACCCCTCCCCCTGCCCGACCGGCCCGAGGACGCCGTTACGCTTCTGACCACGGCGCTGCACAGCGCCGGAGCCGGCGGCAGGCCGCCGCCGCGCGACGCCGCCCTCAGCGCCTTCCGCCGCTACCTGACCCGCGTGCAGCACCACGTCCAGGAGCGGTTCGAGGCCGGGGGCATGAGCGGGCTGCAGGCCGGACGCCTGCTGGGCCGGCTGACGGACGGCGTGATCGGGTCCCTGCGCGACTACGCCTGCGCCCAGGCCGCCGGCGACGCGGACCCGGTACAACCCAAGCGGATGGCCGTGCCGGCCGGGCCCGAGCGGATGGCGGTGGTCGCCACCGGCGGCTACGGGCGCGGCGTGCTGGCGCCGTTCAGCGACATCGACCTGCTGTTCGTCACCGCGGACCGCCCCTCCCCGCCGACTCTCGCGACGGTCGAGTTCATGCTGTACTTCCTGTGGGACCTGGGCCTCAAGGTCGGCCACGCCACGCGGTCCGTGGCGGAGTGCATCGCTGAATCCGAGCGGGACCTCACGGTCCGCACCTCCTTGCTCGACGCGCGGCTGCTGGCCGGCGACGCGGGGTTGTTCGAGGCGTTCCAGGCGCGCTTCAAGCAATCCTGCGCCGACGCCGGCGCCGGCGGGTTCATCGCGGCCAAGCAGGCGGAGCGCGACGCCCGCCACCACCGCTACGGCGAAACGCCGTTCCTGGTCGAGCCCAACATCAAGGAAGGCCGCGGCGGCCTGCGCGACGTGCAGACGCTGTACTGGATGTCGCGCTACGTGTTCGGCACCCAGGTCATGGGCGAGCTGGTCGGCCCCGAAAGCCCCGGCGGCGGCATCCTCACCCACGGGGAAGCCAGGCACGGCCGGCGGTCCTGGGAGTTCCTGTGGACCGTGCGCTTCCACCTGCACTACATCGCCGGTCGCGCCGAGGACCGGCTGACCTTCGACCTGCAGCCGGTCGTCGGCGCCCGCATGGGCTACATCCGCCACGGCCGGCAGGACGGCGTCGAGCGCTTCATGCGCCACTACTTCCTGACGGCGCGCGACATCACCCGGATCACGATGGTGCTGGAGCCGGCCGTCGTGCGCGTGGCCCTCGGCCCGCCGGCGTTGGCGGCCACGACCGACGCGGCGCTGTTCGAGCAAGGCTTCGTGCTGGCGGACGGCAAGCTGATGTCCGCGCCGGGCCGGCAGTTCGGCCATCATCCCCTTGCCATGCTGCGCATCCTGCAAGTCGCGCGGGACCGGGCGCTGGAGCTGCACCCGCTGGCGCTCCGCGCGCTGATCCGCCACGAGCGCGGGGCGATCCAGCTTCGCGGCAACCCCCAGGCGGCGGACATCTTCCTCGACCTGCTGTGCGGGCGCGACGGCGAACACAGCCGCGCGGGCGGCGCCAAGTGGCTGTCGATCCTGAACGAAACCGGCTTCCTCGGCCGCTACATCCCGGACTGGGCGCGCATCGTCGGGCAGATGCAGTTCGACACCTACCATGTGTTCACCGTGGACGAGCACACCATCGAGGCCGTGCGCGTGCTCAACGCCCTGGAGCGGGGCGAGCTGGCGGACGTGGCGCCCATCGCCTCGGGCCTGGTCGAAGACCTGCAATCCCGCCGGGCGCTGTATGCCGCGACGCTGCTGCACGACATCGCCAAGGGCCGCGGCGGCGACCATTCCGAACTCGGGGCCGAGATCGCCACCCAGGTCGGCCCGGCCATCGGCCTTTCGGCCGAGGAAACGGAAACGGTGAGCTGGCTCGTGCTGCACCACCTGCTGCTCAGCCAAACGGCGTTCAAGCGCGACATCGACGATCCCAAGACCATCCTCGACCTGGCCGACACCATCCAGTCGCCGGAGCGGCTCAAGCTGCTGCTGGTGCTGACCGTCGCCGACATGCGCGCCGTCAGCGCCAAGG
>CAXUIQ010000504.1:0-3375 GCA_964250815.1 uncultured Acetobacteraceae bacterium | reverse complement strand
TGCCGATGTGGCCGGTCCACACCTGGCTGCCGGACGCGCACGTGGAGGCGCCGACCGCCGGCTCGGTCATCCTGGCAGGCGTGCTGCTGAAGATGGGGGCGTACGGCTTCCTCCGCTTCTCGCTGCCCATGCTGCCCCAGGCCAGCCAGCAGTTCGCGCCGCTGATGTTCACCTTGGGCGTGGTCGCCGTCATCTACACCTCGCTGGTGGCGCTGGCGCAGACCGACATGAAGAAGCTGATCGCCTATTCCTCGGTCGCCCACATGGGCGTCGTCGTGATCGGCGTTTTCACCTTCAACGCGCAGGGCTTGCAGGGCGCGCTGTTCCAGATGCTGTCCCATGGCATCGTCTCGGCCGCGCTGTTCCTGTGCGTCGGCGTCATTTACGACCGCATCCACACCCGCGACATCGCCCGCTACGGCGGCCTGGCCCAGCGGATGCCGGCCTACGCCATCGTGTTCATGGTGTTCACCATGGCGAGCGTCGGCCTGCCCGGCACTGCCGGGTTCGTGGGCGAGTTCCTGGTGCTGGTCGGCGCGTTCAAGGTCAGCCTGTATCTCGCCTATCTCGGCAGCATGGGAATGATCTTGGGCGCGGCGTACATGCTGTACCTGTATCGCCGGGTGATCTTCGGGGTGATCACGCGCGACGACCTGCGCGGCATCCTGGACCTGTCGCCGCGGGAGGTGGCGATCTTCGCGCCGCTCGTGCTGCTGACGCTGTGGATGGGCATCTACCCGTCCAGCTTCACCCAGTTCTTCGGCGCCACCGTTCATGCCATGGTGGATTCCCACACCGCGGCGCTCGCCGCGCCGAAGCTCGCAGGGAATGCGCCATGAACTGGACCATGGCCGTGCCGGAGATCGTGCTGGCCGTCTGCGCCATGGCGATCCTGGTGTTCGGCGTGCTGCGCAAGCCCGACCCTGCTTTCCTTTGCACCATGCTGTCGCTCGGCGCCCTCGTACTCGCAGGCGTCCTGGTGCTGGGCAGCGAGGGGGGCGGCGCCTACCGCGGGCTGTTCGTCGTGGACGGGTTCGGCACCTACATGAAGCTGCTGATCCTGCTGGGCGCCGGGCTGTCGGCGGTGCTGGCGCTCGACTACAACGTGCGGGAAGGCATCAGCCGGTTCGAGTTCCCGGTGCTGATCCTGCTGTCCACCGTCGGCATGATGGTGATGTGCAGCGCGTCCAGCCTGATGACGCTCTACATGGGTCTGGAGCTGCAATCGCTGGCGCTCTACGTCCTGTGCGCCTTTGCCCGGGACGACCTGCGCTCCGCGGAGTCCGGCCTCAAGTTCTTCGTGCTGGGCGCGCTCGCCTCCGGCCTGCTGCTGTATGGCATCTCGCTCACCTACGGCTTCGCCGGCACCATGCAGTTCGGCGAGTTGTTCCGCACGCTTTCCACGCCGGACAGCGTGTCCGCCGGGCTGGTCGTCGGCATGGTGTTCATGGTGGCCGGGCTGGCGTTCAAGCTGTCCGCCGTGCCGTTCCACATGTGGACGCCCGACGTGTACGAGGGCGCGCCGACCCCGGTGACGGCCTTCATGAGCACCGCGCCCAAGGTCGCCGCCATCGCCCTGCTGCTCCGCGCGCTGGAGGTGCCATTCGGGCACATCACTCCGCAATGGAGCCAGCTCATCGTGCTGGTCTCCATCGCCTCCATGCTGCTCGGCTCGCTGGCCGCCATCGGGCAGTTCAACATCAAGCGCCTGATGGCCTATTCCTCCATCGGCCACATGGGTTACGCGCTGGTGGGCCTCGCGGTCGGCACGGCGGACGGCATCCGCGGCGTGCTGGTCTATATGGCGACCTATGTGTTCATGAGCGCCGGGGTGTTTGCCTGCATTATCGCCATGCGCCGCCGCGGGCGCCAGTTGGAGCGGATCAACGACCTCGCCGGCCTCGCCCGGTCCGACCCGGGCCTGGCGCTCGCGATGGCGGTGTTCATGTTCAGCATGGCCGGCATCCCGCCGTTCTCCGGCTTCTTCGGCAAGCTCTACGTGTTCCTGCCGGCGGTGCAGTCGGGCTACTGGACGCTCGCGGTGATCGGCGTGCTGACCAGCGTGGTCGGCGCCTTCTACTACCTGCGCGTGATCAAGGTGATGTACTTCGACCCGGCCGAGCCGGCCTTCGACGCGCGGCCCACCTCCGTTTCCTTTGTCGCCGGCGTCGGCGCCCTGGTGACGACCCTGTTCTTCGTGTTCCCGGCGCCGCTCGTCGGTGCGGCGCAGCAGGCGGCGCGGGTGCTGTTCGGGTGAGCCGCGCCGCGCCGGCCTGGCCGCGCCATCTGGACGCTTAGCCCGTGCTGCTGGTCGTCGATGCCGGGAACACCAACGTGGTCTTCGCCGTGCACGACGGCGCCTCCTGGCGCGGCATTTGGCGCATCGCCACCGAGCCGCAGCGCACCTCGGACGAGTATGCTGTCTGGCTTCTGACCTTGCTCTCCTTCACCGGCCTGAAGCCGGCCGAGATCGACCGCGCCGTGATCGGCACCGTGGTGCCCGCCGCGCTCTACCACCTGCGCCGCCTGTGCCGCGAGTGGTTCGCGACCGAGCCTCTGGTGGCTCGCTCCAGCCTCGACTGGGGCTTCGACATCCGCATCGACAACCCGGCCGAGGTCGGCGCAGACCGCCTGCTCAACACCCTGGCCGCGCACCAGGGCTATGGCGGCCCGCTGATCGTCATCGACTTCGGCACCGCGACGACGTTCGACGTGGTGGCGCCGGACGGCGGCTACCTCGGCGGCGTGATCGCGCCGGGCATCAACCTGTCGATCGAGGCATTGCACAAGGCCGCCGCCCGCCTGCCGCGCATCGGCATCGGCCGGCCGCAGGCGGTGATCGGACGGTCCACCATCCCGGCCATGCAGTCCGGCATCTACTGGGGCTATGTCGGCCTGGTCGAGGGCCTGGTCGCCCGCATCCGCGCCGAGCACGACCAGCCGCTCAAGGTGATCGCCACCGGCGGCCTCGCGCCCATGCTGGCGGAGGGCACCACGGTGATCGAGCGCATCGACCCCGATCTGACGCTCAACGGGCTTCGCTTGTTGGCGGGGCGTAACCCCGCCCCCACATTGAGTCGCGACAGAATAAGAACAATCGAAGGCGATTAGATGGACGCTTACAGCGGTGATCTGGCCTTCCTGCCCTTGGGCGGGACGGGCGAGATCGGCATGAACTTGAATTTGTACCGCGCCGGCGGGAAGTGGCTGGCGATCGACTGCGGGATCGGCTTCGGCGGCAATGACAATCCCGAGGTCGAAATCATGATGCCCGATCCAGGCTTCATCGCCGAGCGCCGGGACCAGTTGCTCGCCCTGGTCATCACCCACGCGCACGAGGACCACATCGGCGCCGTGGCGCACCTGTGGCGGCAG
>CAXUIQ010000503.1:0-3387 GCA_964250815.1 uncultured Acetobacteraceae bacterium | reverse complement strand
GCCCCGCCCTCCCAGGCCCAATCCGTCCGCAGGTCCCATCCCACCATGGCCGGGGCCATCGCGCCCAGGGCCGCACCCCCGGCCAGCGCCAGGAGCTGCGTGTTGCCCTGGTAGGAGAAGCCGTACGTCCCAACGCGCCCGGAGGAGCCCGGCAGGCTCGCAGCCCAGGCCACGGCCTCCGCGCCATCGGCCTCCTCCGCCTCGAACAGGGCGAAGCCGCCCTCGCTGCTGCCGGTGCCGCGCACGTCCTGGACCGCGACGATGTAGCCCTGCGCCGCATACCAGGCCGGATGGGCATAGACGAGGGTGGACGCGATGCGCCGCCCGTAGGGCTGCCGCATCAGCAGCACCGGGAAGCGCCCCGGCGCGTCCGGCGCCCAGATGTCGGCGTCCAGGCGCACCCCGTCCCTCGTCCGCATCGACCGCAGGCGCGGGCCGACGACCGGCAGAGGCTCGCGCGGCATCAGCGCACGCCGGCGATGACCCGGCGGTCGTCCTCCGTCAGCTCAACCGACTGGCCCGCGCGGATCAGCTCGGCGAACCCCTCGTTCGGCGTCATCATGGTCAGGCAATACAACTTGCCCGTGCCGGTGTTCTCGACGACGTGCTCGATGCCGGGCGCCAGCACCATGGCGTCGCCGGGGCCGAGCGGCAAGGTGCGGTCCCCGGCCCGCGCCCGGCCGGTGCCGGCCAGGACGAAGAAGGACTCGAACGCCGTCTGGTGCGTGTTGGGCGGCGTGCGCCCGCCCGGCTCGAAGATCTCGACGACCATGGTGAAGCTGACGCCGTCCGCCAGCGGGTCGAACAGGCAGGCGAAGTAGTTGCTGTCGCCAGGCGAGATGCGGAAGCCTTGCAGCGTCGCGGCGCTGCGGGCCAGGACGGGTTCTCTCATCATGCGGAAGGTTCCTCCGTCGGGTTGTGGGGGGTCGCCACGCCGTCGAGCATGGCGGGGCCGGGCAACGCGGCGTCCAACGCCCGGCCCCGGCGCAGCACGGTGCGGTCCGACTGCGGCCGGGCCAGCAGCTCGTGCGGATGACGTGCGCTGAACAGCACCAAGTCGGCCGGCGCGCCCACGTGGATGGCCCCGGCATCCAGCCCCATGACCCCGGCCGGCGTGGCGTGGACGGCGGCGGACCAGCCCGGCGAATGGTCCAGGTGCAGGATGCGCGTCGCTTCCCGCAACACCTCCAGCATGTCATGGTCGCCATAGGGATAAAACGGGTCCCCGCAGTTGTCCGAGGCGACCGACACCGGCACGCCCGCGGCGCGCAGTTCGTGAGCCAGCGTCACCCCGCGCCAGCGCGGCGTGCGGGCGGGAGCACGGTCCTGCAAATACATGTTGCACATCGGCAGCGTGACCACGGCGATGCCGGCCTCCGCCACCGCGGCGATGGTTTCCCGTGCGAACGCCTCCGGCTGCACGGAAAGCGAGCAGCAATGCCCGCATTGGATGCGGTTGCGGAAGCCCCGGCGCAGCGCCGTGCGCGCGACCTCCCGCAGCGCACGGGCGCCGGCGTCGCCGCTTTCATCCACGTGCAAATCGATGTCGAGGCCGCGGGCCTCCGCAAGGGCGAAAAGCTGGTCCAGCCGCTCCTGAAACTCCGGCGGCAACGGGGCGTCGAACGGGCCGCTCAGCCGCGTCGCGCCACCGAGCACGCCACCGGCGTCGGCCACCTGGTCGGCCAGCGCCCGGCCTTCGTCTCCATCGTAGCCCTCGAGCGAGCACAGCGACACGGCCTGCAACTCGATCCGGCCCGCCCACTCGTCGCGCAGCGCGCGGAACACGCGCCAGGCGGTTGCGGCGTTGACATGCTGACTGTCCAGATGGGTGCGGATCGCCGCCGTCCCGTGGGCGTGGGCGCAGGCCAGGCCGTACTCCATGCGCAGCCGCAGGTCCGCCTCCGTCCAGCGCGGCCGGTCCGCGGCGACGGCCGCGAGCGCGCCCTCGAAGGTGCCGTCCGGGTTGGGCATCCGCCGCCAGATATGGCCCTTGTCCAGATGGGTGTGGACATCGACGAAGCACGGCCAGACCTGCCCGCCCGCCAGGTCCACGCCGGACGGCGCGGCGCCGGCGGGCGCAATCGCGGCGACGGTCCCGTTCGAAATGCGCACATCCACCAGCGCCCGCCCATCCGGCAGCCGCGCCCGGCACAGCCAATAGTCGCCGGACGTGGGGATCGCGGGCCTCATCGCCGCTCCATCGCGCTCTCGTGCCAATGCCGGAGCAGCAGATGGGACAGCGCCGACAACACGAGGAAAATGGCGATCCCCGTGCCCGACACGAGCACGAGGGCGGCGAACATGCGGGGGATCTGCAACTGGTAGCCGGCCTCCAGGATGCGGTAGGCGAGGCCCGAGGCGCGTCCGCCGGTGCCGGCGACGAACTCGGCCACGATGGCGCCGATCAGCGCGAGGCCGCCCGAGATGCGCAGGCCCGCGAGGTAGAACGGCAGCGCGGTCGGCAGGCGCAGCCGGGTCAGCACCTGCCAGCGGTTGGCGCGGTAGAGCCGGAACAGGTCCAAAAGGTTGTGGTCCACCGAGTTCAGCCCGAGCGTCGTGTTGGACAGCACGGGGAAGAAGGCGACGATGAACGCGCAGGCCAGCAGCGCCAGCCGGATGTCGTCCACCCAGATGATGATGAGCGGCGCGATGGCGACGATGGGCGTCACTTGCAGGATCACGGCGTAGGGGAACAGCGACAGCTCGATCAGCCGCGACTGCACGAACAAGACGGCGACCAGCAGCCCCAGGACCGCCGCAGCCAGCAGCGCCGCCCCGGTGATCTCCAGCGTGATGCCGAGCGACACCGACAGGCTGGGCCAGTCCGCCCACAGCGCCTCAGCGACCTGGATGGGGCCGGGCAGCACGTAGGCGGGCACGGCGTAGGCCCGCACCAGCCCCTGCCACGCCGCCAGCAGCAGGAGGCCGATGGCGCACGGCATCAGCAGGCGGAGGCCCAGGCTCGCCTTCATGCCGCCCCCGCCTTCATGCCGCCATGGCCCGCGCCAGCCCGTCCGACACGGCCCGGCATTGCCCGGCATAGGCGGCAGAGGTGCGGAACCCCTCCCCTCGCCCGTCCGGCGCCTGCACGTCGAATAGCTGCGACACGCGGCCGGGCCGGGCCGCCATCACCACCACGCGCTGCGCCAGGTACACGCTCTCGAACACCGAATGCGTCACGAACACCACGGTGAACCGCTCGGCTTCCCAAAGCTGCGCCAGGTCGTCGTTGAGCCGGAAGCGGGTGATCTCGTCGAGCGCCGCGAACGGCTCGTCCATCAGCAGCAGGCGCGGCGCCGTCACCAGCGCGCGGGCGATGGACACCCGCATCCGCATGCCGCCCGAAAGCGCGCGGGGATAGGCGCCCCCGAACGCCGCCAGGCCCCC
>CAXUIQ010000502.1:0-3392 GCA_964250815.1 uncultured Acetobacteraceae bacterium | reverse complement strand
GCGACCGCCTGGCCCGCGGGTACCGCGCCGGCCGGCTCGCCCACGCGCGGGGCGGCTACCGCTATGCCGCCGCTGTCAGGCATGGATCACCGGCGCCCCATCCGTTCCCGTTCACTGGTCCTTGTAGCGGTAGCCGATGCCGTACAGCGTCTCGATGTGGTCGAAGCTGTCGTCGGTGGTGCGGAACTTCTTGCGCACCCGCTTCACGTGGCTGTCGATGGTGCGGTCATCCACATAGATGCTTTCGCCGTAGGCGGCGTCGATCAACTGGTCGCGCGACTTCACCATGCCGGGCCGGGCCGCAAGCGCCTTGACCAGCAGGAACTCCGTCACGGTCAGTTGAATGTCCCGCCCCCGCCACGCGCATTGGTGCTTGGTCTCGTCGAGCACCAGGTCGCCGCGCACCATGACCCCGCCCGGCGCCGCGCCGGACCCCTCGGCGCGGCTGGTCTCGTTGCGGCGCAGCAGCGCCCGGATGCGCTCGATCAGCAGGCGCTGGCTGAACGGCTTGGTGATGTAGTCGTCCGCGCCGAGCCGCAGGCCCATCAGCTCGTCCACCTCCTCGTCCTTGCTGGTGAGGAAGATGACCGGGAGCTGACTGCGCGTCCGCAGCCGCTGCAGCAGCTCCATCCCGTCCATCCGCGGCATCTTGATGTCCAGCACCGCGAGATCGACCGGCTTCGCGGTCAGGCCCTGCAAGGCGCTTTCCCCGTCCGTGTAGGTGCGGACCAGGTAGCCCTCCTGCTCCAGGGTCATGGACACGGAGGTCAATATGTTGCGGTCATCATCAACCAGCGCGATGGTCTGCTTCATGGACGTGTCGCCTTCGCTCGCCAAGCATGGGGCCGGACGTGGTGGAAGCCCGGCATACCCACTCCATGTGGGTGTGGACGACGGCGGAATGCAGGGAGCATCGACAATGTCCTCCACACCGGATGCCGCGCCCATGCGGACGCCCACCTCCACGCCCATTCCGGACGCCCGCGCCCTGCTCCGCGCCGCCCGGGCCGGCACGCTGGCGACCAACGGCGACGGCCAGCCCTTCGCGTCCCTGGTGACGCCGGCCGCGGCCCCGGACGGCTCCGTGCTGCTGCTGCTGTCCGGCTTGTCGGAGCACACGCGCCACCTGCGCGACGAACCGCGCTGCGCCGTCATGGTCGCGGGCCAGCCTGCCGAGGCGAACCCGCAGACCGCGCCCCGCCTGACCGTCACCGGGCTGGCTGCGCCGGAGCCTGACCCGGCGCTCAAGGCGCGCTGGGTGGCGCTGCACCCCTATGCCGCGTTCTACGCCGGCCTCGGCGACTTCCAGCTTTGGCGCGTCTCGCCGAAGGCCGGGCTGTATATCGGCGGCTTCGCCAGCGCCACGCGGCTGCGCCAGGCGGACCTCGCCTGGGACCCGGACGCGGTGGAGGCGGTCGCCGCCGCGGAACACAGCGTGCTCGCCCATTGCAACGACGACCATGCCGACGCGCTCGACCTGATCGCCGGCGCGCACGGGGCGGACGGGCCGGGGTGGCGCATGGTGGCCTGCGACGTGGACGGCTGCGACCTGGCCCGCGACGACGCCGTGCTGCGCATCCCCTGGTTTGCCCCGGTCGCCGACGCCGGCGGCATCCGGAGCGAGCTGGTCCGCCTCGCGAGAAACGCGCGAGCTTAGTACGAAACGGCGCTGGACGGTGCGGAACGCCTCGCCTAATAGGCCTGAAAACCAAGCCAATATGTCCTCCCAGGAGGCAGGACCGTTTCAGGGAGCAAGTCAGTGGCTTTCCAGACCGATGCCGCCACGGCCCTTGCCGGCACCAGCGTGTTCCCCGGCCGCGCCGTGCATGCCAACCTTCCGGCCCCGCAGCTCGTCGCCCATGCGCTGCGCCGCAACGAGGGCACGCTCTCGTCCGATGGCGCCCTGGTCGTCAACACCGGCGCGCACACCGGCCGCTCGGTCGCCGACAAGTTCATGGTGGACGAACCCGGGATCTCCGCCGACGTGTGGTGGCGCCACGGCAACCAGAAGCTGGCGCCGCAGCATTACGCGATCCTGAAAGCGCGTGTCCAGGGCTACCTGCAAGGCCAGGAGCTGTTCACCCAGGACCTGTATGCCGGGGCCGACCCCGCGCACCGCGTCCGCGTCCGCCTGGTCAGCACCGAAGCCTGGCACGCCCTGTTCGCCCGCAACATGTTCATCCGCCCCGAGCCTTCGGACCTGGCCGGGTTCGCGCCGGACTACGTGATCCTGCACGCTCCCCGCTTCCAGGCCGACCCGGCCATCGACGGGGTGCGCTCCGCGACCGCGATCGTGGTTTCGCTAACCGAGCGGACCATCGTGATCGCCGGCACCGAGTACGGCGGCGAGATCAAGAAGTCGATCTTCGGCATCATGAACTGGACGCTGCCGGCGCGGGGCGTGCTGCCCATGCACTGCTCCGCCAACACCAGCCGCACCGCGGACGGCAGCCCCGGCGAGGTCGCGCTGTTCTTCGGCCTGTCCGGCACCGGCAAGACCACCTTGTCCTCCGACCCGAACCGCCCGCTGATCGGCGACGACGAGCACGGCTGGGGGCCAGGCGGCGTGTTCAACTTCGAGGGCGGCTGCTACGCCAAGGTGATCAACCTCAGCGCGGAGGCCGAGCCTGAGATCCACGCCGCCACCCACCGTTTCGGCGCCGTGCTGGAGAACGTGGCCGTGGATGCCCACGGCCGGCTCGACCTCGCCGACGGCTCGCTCACCGAGAACACCCGGTCCTGCTATCCCATCGAGTTCATCCCCAACTGCGACCGGTCCGGACGCGGCGGGCAGCCGCGCAACGTGGTGATGCTGACCGCCGACGCCTTCGGCGTCCTGCCCCCGATCAGCAAGCTCACCCCGGCGCAGGCCATGTACCACTTCCTGTCCGGCTACACCGCCAAGGTCGCCGGCACCGAGAAGGGCCTGGGGCGCGAGCCGCAGGCGACCTTCAGCACCTGCTTCGGCGCACCGTTCCTGCCGCGCCGGCCCGAGGTCTATGGCGCCATGCTGTCCGACCTCATCGCCCGGCACGGCGCGGACTGCTGGCTGGTCAACACCGGCTGGACCGGCGGCGCCTACGGCGTCGGCCAGCGCATGGGCATCGGGCACACCCGCGCCTTGCTGGGTGCCGTGCTGGACGGCAGCCTCAAGCACGCCCGCTACGTGCAGGACCCGTTCTTCGGCCTGATGTTCCCCCAGGACATCCCCGGCATCCCGAACGAGGTGCTGGACCCCCGCCAGTCCTGGCCCGACAAGGCCGCCTACGACCGTGCCGCCGCCGGCCTGGTGGGCCGATTCGAGCAGAACTTCGCGACGTTCCAGGGTGTCGCGGCCGAGGACGTGAAGGCCGCCGCCATCCGCGCCGCCGCCTGACCCCGATGGCGTCGCC
>CAXUIQ010000501.1:0-3394 GCA_964250815.1 uncultured Acetobacteraceae bacterium | reverse complement strand
CCGCAGGGCGCCGTCCTCCAGCGTCGCCGTGCCCGGCACGGCGCCGGAACCCCCGCCCGCCGCCAGCGCCGCAACGGTCTCCTCGCATTCGCCCATCACGACGGCATCGACGCCCAGCTTGCGCAGGGTGGTGCCCGGCGTCGCCGAGCCGTGCGGGCCGACCGCCACCGTCCGCCCCCCCTGCCCGGCCAGCGCGTCCAGCATCTGCCGCGGCACCCGAAGCTCCGGCGGCGCGCAGCGCCAGAACAGGTAGGAGGGCGCCGTCGCCACCACGGTCATGGCCGGGGCGAACGCCCGGACCTGCTCGGCCATCTCCGCGTAGGACTGGCCCATGAGGTGGCCGTCGAGCAGCAGCACCTGGTGCCCGTCCCGCTCCAGCAGCGCGCGGCAGTAGCCGAGTTCCAGTGGCAGATGCGGCTCGCGGCAGCCGAAGTAGATGCTGCCGTCGAACGTCCAGGGCGGGTTGAGCAGCGCCACCCTCATGCGGCGTCCCCGGCGGCCACCACGCGCTCCCGCTCCGGCCGCTCCCTGGCGATCCACTGCGCCAGGCGTTGAAGCCCGTCGCGCCATCCGACCGCTGGCCTCAACCGCAAGGCGGCCGCCGCCTGGCGGGTGTCGGCCACGAAATACCGCTGGTCGCCCGGACGCCAGTCGGAGAAGCGCAGGTCGGCAGGCCGCCCCGTGAGTTCCGAAATCTCGGCCAGGATCTGCAGCAGCGTCACCGCGTTCGCCGGGCCGCCGCCGAGGTTGAAAGCCTGGCCGGACACGGCGGCAATGCGCTCCCACGCCGCGAGGTAGGCGTCCACGGCGTCGTCCACGTACATCACGTCGCGCACCTGGCGCCCATCGCCGTAGATGCTGATCGGCCGCCCGGCCTGAGCGGAGTAAAGGAAGTGGGCAAGCCAGCCCTGGTCCTCCGTGCCCAACTGGCGCGGGCCGTAGATGCAGCTCATCCGCAGCACGCAGGCCGGCACGCCGAAGCCACGGGCGTAGTCCAGCACGTACTGGTCGGCAGCGCCCTTCGAGCAGCCGTAGGGCGTGTAGAAGCTGAGGGGCCGGTCCTCCCCGATCCCGTGGCGGCGCAGCGCCGGGTCCTGCGGCAAGTAGGCGCCGCCGTCGCGCGCCAGCGTGATGTCGGCCAGGTCGCCATACACCTTGTTGGTGCTGGCAAACACCAGCGGCGGCGGCGAGGGCTGCCGGCGCAGCGCTTCCAGCAGGAACAGCGTTCCCCGCAGGTTCACGTCGAAGTCCAGCTCCGGGTCGGCCAGGCTGGTGGTGACCGCGACCTGCGCTGCCAGGTGGAACACCGCGCGGGCGCCGCTCGCCGCCTGCTCCAACGTGTCGCGGTCGCGCAGGTCGGCGATCACCGAGGCGATGCGGCCGGGGTGGCGGCGGCGCAGCCAGGCCAGGTTGGCCTCGACGCCGGGCCGGGCGAGCGCGTCGTAGATCAGCACGTCGTGGCCGTCCCGCGCCAGCCGGTCGGCAAGGTTGCTGCCGATGAACCCGGCGCCGCCGGTGATCAGCACGGGACCGCGCCCGGAGCCGCGCATCCTCATGCGACGAGGCCGCGCTGCTCAAGCTCCCGACGCGCGTCCTGCACGCGGTCCTCCGCCTGCTGCCGCCGCACCCATTCGGCGAGTTCGCCCAGGCTGTCCTCGAAGCTGCGCCGCGGCTCGAAGCCCAGCACCTCGCGCGCCAGCCGGATGTCGGCGAAGCAGTGGCGGATGTCGCCGACCCGGGCCTTGCCCATGACCTCGGGCAAGAGGTGCGGCACGCCCATGGCGTCGGCCAGCGCCGCGCCGACCTCGGCGATGCTGACGTCGCGCCCGCTCGCGATGTTGAACACGTGGCCCGGCGCGTCCGGGTGCTCCAGCGCCAGGATGAACGCGCGGGCGATGTCCTCGACATGGATGAAGTCGCGCCGCTGCGCCCCGTCCTCGAACACCAAGGGCCTTTCCCTGTTCAGCAGGCGGGAGGCGAAGATGGCGAGCACGCCGGTGTAGGGATTGGACAGCGCCTGGCCGGGTCCATACACGTTGAACAGCCGCAGCGCCACGCCCTGCATCCCGTAGGCCGGCGCCACCGTCAGCGTGAGGCGCTCCTGGACGTATTTCGTCAGCGCATAGACCGAGGCCAGGTTGGGCGGCTTCCATTCCGGCGTCGGCACGGGGGTGAGCGCGCCGCCGTCGGGTCCCACGGGGTCCCAGCCGCTGGCCAGGCGATGCGCCGGGCGCACCGCGTCGTCCACGCGCTCGCCGGAGCGGGTCCGGTACAGCCCCTCCCCATAGACGCTCATCGAACTCGCCACGACCACGCGCGCCACCGGGCGGTCGATCAGGGCCTGGAACAGCACCGCGGTGCCATGGTCGTTCACCGACACGTACCGGTCGATGGCGTACATGCTCTGGCCTACGCCGACCTCGGCCGCCAGGTGTACCACCTGGTCCACGTCATCGAGCGCCGCCGAAACCCGGTCGAGGTCGCGCACGTCGGCGCGGATCATCTCCACGTGGTTCAGCACCCCGTCCCGCACGGCGCCGCGGGTGTGCACCTGGTCGATCAGGCTATCGAGCACACGGACCGTGTAGCCGCGCTGCAGCAGCGCACGCGCCACATGGCACCCGATGAAACCCGCCCCGCCTGTAACCAACACCCGACTCGACATGCGGCTTTCGTCCCTCCAAAGGCGTCCCCGGCAGGCCGCGCCATCGCGGCTTGCCAAGATCCCGACCGACTACAAACCCGGCTTGCCGCGCCGTCATCCTTTGTCACTTTCACCTTTACGTGAGCGTGACGGATACGGCACGGTTCAAGGAGTTTTCGACGACCGTTCCGCCACGATGAAGCTGACCAGCTCCGCCCCGTCGTCCACCAAATCGCCCGGCGCGGCGCGAAGCGCGTCCACGACCCCCGCCCGCGGCGCCGTGAGCCGCATCTGCACCTTCATGGCTTCCAGCACCATCAGCACGTCGCCCCGCGCCACCACGTCTCCTGGACGCACCAGCACATCGACGACTCGGCCCGGCATGGGTGCCAGCAGCCGGTCCTCGCCTGCAACCTCGGCCTGCGGCGGCGCCAACGGGTCCACGAGGGTCAGCGGGTAATTGGTCCCGTCCAGGATCACGGTCAGCAGGTTGCCGCTGCGCACGACCGGCACCGCGCTGCGCACGCCGTCGATCGCGGCGTCGGTCGCGACAACCGTGCCGCCGGGCAAGTCGAAGCGGGTCGAGCCGTCCGCACGGGAATGGGCGCGCACGGCGTGGACGGTGTCGCCCTCCGCCAGCAGCATGTCTTGATGCCCGTCTCCGTTCATCCGCCAGGCAGTCGGCAGGTTCCAGGGCGAGAACGGGTCGTGGCCTCCCACCGCCGCGTCCGCCCGGTCCCGCAGCACGCG
>CAXUIQ010000500.1:0-3397 GCA_964250815.1 uncultured Acetobacteraceae bacterium | reverse complement strand
TGCTCGGCGCGTTGTTCGCCGTCCACTTGCCGAACGGCTGGGTGTTCACCAGCACGGGCGGAGGCTGGGAGTACCCGGCTTACCTGTTCGTGCTCTGCGTGGCCCAAGCCCTGCTCGGCGACGGCGCGCTGGCGCTCAGCCCGTCGCGCCCGCTGGGCGCCCTGCTCGGCCGCGCCGGCTGGCAACCGGCCCCGCGCTGACACCTGCCCACTACGGAGACCACACCATGGCCAAGCTGCTGCACCTCGCCGCCTCGCCGCGCCGCGACCGGTCCCACTCCCTCCAGGCCGCGCACGCCTTCCTCGGCGCCTACAAGGCCGCCCACCCCGGCGACGAGGTGGAAACCCTCGACCTTTGGACCTACCCGCTTCCCGCCTTCGACGGCGAGACGATCTCGGCCAAGTACGCCGTGCTGTCCGGCGAGGCGCACACGCCCGTGCAAGGCGACGCCTGGCAGGTCGTGCGGCAGATGGCGGACGGGTTCAAGTCGGCCGACAAGCTGCTGCTGTCCGTGCCGATGTGGAACTTCGGCGTGCCCTACGTCCTCAAGCACTACATCGACGTCGTCACCCAGCCCGGCCTGACCTTCGCCTGGTCGCCCGAGCGCGGCTTCGAGGGGCTGGTCACGGGCCGCCCCGCCGCCATCATCAGCGCGAGCGCGGGCGCCTACCACGGAGGCAGCGGCGCCGAGGCGGCCGACTTCGAGCGGCCCTACCTGGAGCACTGGCTGCGGTTCGTGGGCTTCACCAACATCCGCACCGTCGCGGTGACCCCCACCATGGCCGACCCCGCCGCGTTGCGCGCCGCGCAGGACGCCGCGAACTGTGACGCCGCGGCGCTCGCGGCCACCCTCTGAGGAGACGCACCATGACGCAGCCCCTGTCCGCCCCCACCCTCGTCAGCCATGCTCTCTGCCCGTATGTGCAGCGCGCAGCCATCGCGCTGACGGAGAAGGGCGTGCCCTTCCGACGCGACACCATCAGCCTGGACAGCAAGCCCGGCTGGTTCCTGGCCATCTCGCCCTTGGGCAAGGTGCCCCTGCTGCGCGTGCCCCGGCCGGACGGCACGGAGGCCGTGCTGTTCGAGAGCAACGCCATCTGCGAATGGATCGAGGACACCCAGCCCGGCCCGCGCCTGCACCCGGAGGACCCGCTGGAGCGCGCGCAGCACCGGGCCTGGATGGAGTTCGGCTCGGCCATTCTGTCCGACCTGTACGGCTTGGAGACGACCGGGGACCCGGCGGTGTTCGGCGCGAAGCGGGCCGCCGTCGCCGCCAAGTTCGCGCGTGTCGAGGAGGCGCTGGGCAGCGGCCCCTACTTCGCGGGGGAGCGGTTCAGCCTGGTGGACGCGGTGTTCGGGCCGGTGTTCCGCTACTTCGACACGTTCGACGACATCGCCGACCTGGACGTGTTCAGCAACATCCCGAAGGTGCGCGCCTGGCGGGCGGCGCTGGCCGACCGGCCCAGCGTGCGGGAGGCGGTCGGGCCGGACTACCCCGAACTGCTGCGCGCCTTCCTGGTCCGGCACGACGCCCATCTGCTCAAGCTGGCGGCGTAGCGGCGGCATGGACGGGACCCTGGCCTGGGCGGCGCTGGTCGTGGCCGGGCTGCTCGACGTGGCCTGGGCAATCTCGATGAAGCAGGCGCAAGGCTACACGCGCCTGGGCTGGAGCCTGCTCTCGTTGGCCTTGCTGGCAGGCTTCGTGCTCCTGCTCGGCCGGGCGCTCCGGGTCCTGCCGCTCGGCACCGCCTACGCCGTGTGGACCGGCATCGGCGCCGCCGGGACCGTGCTGGCGGGGGTGGCGCTGTTCGAGGAGGCGCTGACCCTGCCGCGGCTGGGCGGGATCGCGCTCGTGGTGGCCGGCATCGTCGTGCTCAAGCTCGCGCCGGGCTAGACGTGAGCTGAGCGCCCGACACGCCCATGCAGCAACTCGTTGAACCGGAGGCCCTGTTGGGCTATATATCCTCCGTCGGGACGGCGGATCGGCTGAGAGAACGTCCCCCGGCGGGTTCACCCCCGTGCCCGCGCAACGCGGGCCGCAAGCGGTAGCCGAGTGCGACTACCTTTAGGGCGCCTCCGGGCGCCCTATCGCTTTCTGGCCGGTTGGGTGTGGACCTGCCGCCCCTCGACCGCCGCCGTTGCCAGCCCGGCGAACAGGGCGCGGCCGAGCAGCTCCGGCGGACGGGCCGCATCTTCCGCGTAGGCGCTCTCGACGACCATCTCCACGTCCTCCCGCGCGGCGCCGCTCTTGCCGGCTTTCCGCAGGGTGAAGAACACCTGGTAGCGCACCCGCTCCCGGCCGCTGCCGCCATCCTCGGCACCATCAGCCGCCGCGGCCGGCAACTCGACCACCGCGACATATAGCCAGTTCCGGCGAGCCTTGGTTTCCCGCACGTAGATGCGCGGCTCGCACAGTGCCCTGACCGCGTCGGGGAGGTGCAGGGACAGCCGGTGGCGGTCAGGACAGAAAACGCGGCGGCGCACGCCGTCCATGATGACCATGGCGTCGGCCGCGTCCGTCGCCGGGTCGTGGGCGCGGGTGAAGACGTGGTTGGTGAAGCGGCACCGCACGGTGACGGACCGGCGCAGCTTTTCGCTGGCCACCTGGAAGCGCACCGGGTCCAGGTGGCCGAGGTCGTAGAGCGTCCCGCCGACATGCAGCGGCTCGAAGTACGGTTTTGGGGCGCTCATCCGGCCTGCGCCTCACCGGAGCGCAGGGAAGTCGTCCGGGATCAGTTGCAGCAGCCCGCGCCCTTGGTTCGGCCGGAACCGGCCTTCGTCGGACGCTGCGGCCACGACGGCCGCCAGGATCTCGTGGCGATGCCGGTCGAACGAGGCGACCACCTGCTCAGAGGTCGCGTGGTTGGCGTGGTCCAGGTCGTCCAGGACATCCCCGGGCACCTGAACCCGGATTTCCTGGCCCCGCCACTCCACCGTGAACCCAACCTGCCGGTAGAAGTCGCGTTCGGTTGGCCGCCGGATGATGTTCGGCCGCGCGCCGACCAGGCGTACGCCTGGGCCGTCCTTCTCGTCGCCGGGCAGGAACACGACGCCTTCCCGCTCAAGCGCGACGCGCAGGGGACCGGCGGCCGTCAGCTCCTTGCCTGGCCGGCTGCTCTCGAAGGCCTTGACCGCGCTCAAGCCGATGCCGGCGGCCTCCGCCAGTTGCGCTTGCGACCAATCCAGCAAGGCCCTGCCGGCGCGGATTTGGGCGGGGATCGTGACATCCCGGACGGCTCGGTCGTTGGACATAGTATGCCTTGTAGCCAAATGGTCGGCTTCAAAGCAACCAAAAAGTTTCTACCAGCGCAATCTTTGTGATTGCTGCATGAGTGGTCTGGGCGTCTCCCCTTCGGGGCCGCGTGCTACTCGCTTCGCTCCCCGAGCCGCCCAAGAG
>CAXUIQ010000499.1:0-3406 GCA_964250815.1 uncultured Acetobacteraceae bacterium | reverse complement strand
GGCAGGGTCAGCACGTCCGGCAGGCGCAGGTGGTCCCAGTCGATCCAGGCCAGGGCCAGCAGCCACCAGCCCAGCGCGCAATCCACCCAAACCGCCCCGGCGTCCGCATCCGGCGCAAGGAGCAGCGCCCCGGCCGCGCCGCCCACCGCGGCCCGCTCCCCGCCCAGATGGAACCCCGCCATCCCCCCCCGGCAGCACCGGCCACGCCCGCGCCGACCTCCTCGTCGATCACCGACTCGGGCAGCCGGAAGCGCGGGATCTGGCTGCGGATCATGCCGCCGCCACGCTGGTCGGCGTCATAGATGACGACCTCGTAGCCGAGCGGCAGCAGGTCGCGCGCCCACAGCGCCCGGCCGCACCCCTCGCACGCCGAGCGGGCCGCCGCGATCGGGCGGCCAAGCGGCAGCCGGCGGATCACCACGCCCAGGAAGCTGCCGACGAACGGGGACAACAGCAACGGCAACAGCCCGTCCAAGCGCGCTCCCAAAACCCGCGGCCTACTCCCGGCGGCGCGGCGGACCATGTATAGGACGGCCACGCACGCCACAACCAGGGTCGCCACGGGATGAATGCGCATAGCTTCAAGCAGCCGGCCGCCATCGACCCCGGCGCCGCCGGCAGCCGGCCCGCCGACGGAGGCTCCTTGGTCGAGGGCCTGGCGGCGCTCTTGGTCGAACTCGGGCAGTGCGACGCCCGCACGGTGGAGCGCGGGCGCCGGGTCGCGGGGGACAGCGGGCAGCGGCTGGACAAGGTGCTGCTGCAGCTCGGCCTGGTGACGGAGCGCGGCTTGGCCGAGGCCTACGCCCGGCTGCTGGGCCTGCCCATCGCCACCCCGGACCGCTACCCGGCCGCCGAGCCGCTGTTCGCCGACCGGCTGTCCACCCGGTTCCTGCGCAGCGCCCGCGCGCTGCCGGTGGCCGAGCAGGACGGGCGGCTGCTGGTCGCGGTGGCCGACCCGCTGGACGCCTTCGTGCCCGCCGCCATCGCCTCGGCCGCCGGGTTGCCGGTGTCGTTGCTGGTGGGCGTGCCCATCGAGCTGGACGCGGCGCTGGACCGGCTGTACTCGGACGCGCCCGCAACGCCGGACGCGCCGGAGGGCACGGGCGAGCAGCCGTCGGAGGAGGATGCGGAGCGCCTCAAGGACCTCGCCAGCGAGGCGCCGGTGATCCGCCTGGTCAACCAGATCATCGCCCGCGCGGTGGAGACCCAGGCCTCCGACATCCACATCGAGCCGTTCGAGGACCGCCTCCGCGTCCGCTACCGCTACGACGGCGTGCTGCACGAGGCCGACAGCCCGCCGCCGCGGCTCACCGCCGCCATCACATCGCGCATCAAGATCATGTCGCGCCTCGACATCGCCGAGCGCCGCCTGCCGCAGGACGGGCGCATCAAGCTCGCGGTGCGCGGGACGGAGATCGACTTCCGCGTTTCCACCATCCCATCGCTCTATGGGGAAACGGTGGTGCTGCGCGTGCTGGACCGCAGCACCGTCGCCTTCGACTACGCGCGCTTGGGCCTGCCCGGCCCGGTGGTCGCCAAGGTCAACGCGGCGCTCGACCTGCCGAACGGCATCGTGCTGGTGACGGGGCCGACCGGCAGCGGCAAGACGACGACGCTCTACACGGGGCTGCTGTCCCTGAACTCGGTGGCGCGCAAGGTGGTGACGGTGGAGGACCCCATCGAGTACCAGCTCTCGGGCGTGAACCAGATCCAGGTGAAGCCGCAGATCGGGCTGAACTTCGCGAGCCTGCTGCGCTCCATCCTGCGCCAAGACCCCGATGTGATCATGGTCGGCGAGATCCGCGACCTGGAGACGGCGCAGATCGCGGTGCAGGCGGCGCTGACCGGGCACCTGGTGCTGTCCACCGTGCACACCAACTCGGCAGCCGCCACCATTTCCCGCCTGCGCGACATGGGGCTGGAGGACTACCTGCTGACCGCCGTGCTGCGCGGCGTGCTGGCGCAGCGGCTGGTGCGCCGGCTCTGCACCCACTGCGCGAGGGAGGGGGATGCGGCGCCGGAGCTGGTGCGGCGCTTCCACTTGGAGCGGCGGACGGCGGGCCGCCCGGTGCGGCTGTGGCACCCGGTCGGCTGCGAGAAGTGCCGCAACACCGGCTACCGCGGACGCCAGGCCATCGCCGAGTTCCTGCAGCCCAACGCCGACATCGAGCGGCTGATCTTCGCCCGCGCCGAGCACACGGAGATCGAGCGCGCGGCGGTGGCGGCGGGCATGGTGACGATGTTCGACGCGGGCCTCGATGCCGCATTGGCCGGCAGCACCACGATCGAGGAAGTCGTGCGCAGCATCCGCGCCGAAGCGTAGGGGCGCGCGGCCCGATGCCCGCCTTCCGCTACACCGCCATCGACCCGGCCGGCCAGACCGTGCGCGGCACGATGGACGCGGCGACGGAGGCCGAGGTCGTCCGCCACTTGCAGCGCCAGGGCAGCATCCCGATGCGGGCGGAGCCGGCCGGCAGCCGCGGCATCGGCGACCTGCTGCAACGCGACATCGGCCGCCGGGGCATGAGCCGGCAGGACGTGGCGAACTTCACCCGCGAGCTGTCGATCATGCTCGGCGCCGGGCAGGACCTGGACCGCAGCCTGCGCTTCCTGGTCGATACCGCGCCGAATGCCCGGGTGCGCGCCACGGTGGAGGGCCTGCGCAAGACGGTGCGGGACGGCGGGTCGCTGGCCACGGCGCTCGGGGCGCATCCCGGCAGCTTCCCCAAGCTGTATGTCGGCCTGGTCCGCGCAGGCGAAGCCGGCGGCACGCTGGCACCGACGCTGGACCGCCTGGCCGACCTTTTGGAGCGGGAGCGGGCGCTGGCCTCCACCATCACCTCCGCGATGATCTACCCGGGCCTGCTGCTGCTGGCGGCGGTGGGGTCGATCACCTTGCTGCTGACCCAAGTGCTGCCGCAGTTCGTGCCGCTGTTCGAGCAGAGCGGCGCGGCGCTGCCCCGGCCCACGCAGTTGCTGATCGCCACGGGCGACGCGGTGTCCGCCTACGGGGCGTACGCCCTGCTGGCCCTCATCGCCCTGGCCCTGGTCGTCCGGCAGATGCTGCGGCAGCCCCGGCCGCGGATGCTGCGGGACCGGCTGCTGCTGCGCCTGCCGGTGGTGGGCGGATTGACGCGGGAGGTCATCGCTGCGCGCTTCACCCGCACGCTCGGCACGCTGCTGAACAACGGGGTGCCGCTGATCGCGGCCCTCGGCATCGTGCAGGACGCCATCGGCAACGGGGCCGGCGTGGCGGCGGTGGAGCGCGCGACGGTGAGCGCCAAAGGGGGCGCCGGGCTGTCCCGCCCGCTCGACGAGTCCGGCGTGTTCCCGGCCCGCACCATCTACCTGCTGCGGCTGGGCGAGGAAACGGCGCAGCTCGGCCCCATGGCGCTGCGCGCGGCGG
>CAXUIQ010000498.1:1515-3407 GCA_964250815.1 uncultured Acetobacteraceae bacterium | reverse complement strand
GCCGCCCACGCCCAGCACCTCGCCGGGCTCAATCGCAAGGCCCGTGGGCGCGAGGCGCGGCCCGGACAGGGCGCGGGTTTCCAGCGCCGGCGCGGCGCCGGGCCGCTCCGGCAAGGGGGGCAGCGGGGGATACAGGGTATCGACCCGGCTCCCCGTCATCAGCGTCACCGCCTCGTCCTCCGACAGCTCCGTGAAGCTGCCGACGTCGCGCCCGCCGCGGAACACGGTGATGCGGTCGGCGACCGAGCGGATCTCGTTCCAGCGGTGCGAGGTGAACACGATGCAGGCGCCGGCCGCGCGCAGCCGGGCGATCTGGCCGAACAGCCACGCGACCTCCCGCTCCACGAGGGAGGAGGTCGGCTCGTCCAGCAGCAGGATCTGCGGGTCGTGGCTCAAGGCCCGCGCGATCTCGACCACCTGGCGCTCGGCGAGCGGGATGTCCTCGACGAGCGCCCGCGGGTCGATGTGGTGGACCCCCTGCCCGACCAGGACCTCCTCGGCCCGGGCGGGCAGGCGGCCCCGGTCGATCAGCCCCCAGCGTCCGCGCGGCTCCCGCGCCAGCAGCAGGTTCTCGGCCACGCTCATGCCCGGCAGCAAAGTCAGCTCCTGGAACACCGTCCACACGCCAAGCGCGTGCCCGTCGGGCGGCCCGTGCAGGCGCACCGGCCGGCCGTCGATGCGGATGGCGCCGGCGTCGGGCCGCACCCGCCCGCCCAGCGCCTTGATCAGCGTGCTCTTGCCCGCCCCGTTCTCGCCGACCAGGCCATGCACCTCGCCCGGCATCGCGGCGAGCGAGGCCCCGGCAAGCGCCTGCACGCCGCCAAAGGACTTGACGAGGCCTGCCGCCTCCACCGCCGGGCGGGGACCGGCGGCCCCGGGGTGCGTGGTCATGCGGCGGGCAGGTTGACCTCAAGCCGCCCGGCGCAGGCCGCGCCGTTGAGCGCCGCATCGACGCAGAACTTCAAGAGGGGGCTGTCGCCGCCGTCGGTGAAGTCGGCGAAGAAGCTGTCGGGCTGGTCCTCGAACGCGGTCTCGCCCAGCTTCACCTGGTCGCTGGTGAGCGGCGCCAGCGGCACGGTCAGGTCCTGCCTCGGGTGCTTGCCCGCGAGGATGCGCCGGGCCAGCTCCAGCGAGATCACCGACAGGTACGGCGGCTGGCCGATGGACAGCCCGTCCACCTTGTGCCCGTTGTAGCCGACCATGAAGCGGCGGAACCCGTTCTCGCCCTCGCCGGCCACCGGGGGCAGCTTGCGGTTCGCGTTGATGAACGCCTTGATCACGCCGTCCGTGCCGCCCTGGCACCAGATGCCGTCGATGGGCGGCAGGGACGGCAGGATGGACGCCGTGTTGCGCTCGGCCGTGGAGCTGTCCCACATGCCGGTGTAGCGGTTCACCACCTTGATGCCGGGTGCGCGGCCGAACACGTCGTCGGCGCCCTTGTTGCGCTCCTGGTCCACCTCGGTCCCGGCGACCCCCGTGACCATGATGACGTTGCCTTGCCCGTTCATCTTCTTGACCAGGAACTCGGCCCAGGCGCGGCCCATCTCGTACTGGTTGGTGTTCACCTTGAGGCACTTCGACGTGGTCACGGTGTTGTCGAAGGCGATCATCAGGATGCCCCGCCCGGCGCCCTGGTTGATGATGCCGTTCAGGCCGGTGGGGGACGCCGCGTTGATGATGATGGCGTCGGGCTTCTGCGAGATCAGGTTGGACAGTTGCTGCGACTGCTTGCTCACGTCGTTGTCCGCGTTGAAGACGCTGCCCTCGACCTCGGACTTGAAGGGTTCCATCTGCAAGGCGGCCTTGAAGACGTTCTCCATCTCAAGCCGCCACTTGTTGCCGATGTAGGAGTTGGACAGGGCGATCTTGAACACCCTTTCCTGCGCCGCCGC
>CAXUIQ010000498.1:0-1415 GCA_964250815.1 uncultured Acetobacteraceae bacterium | reverse complement strand
GTTCCGGCGAGGGTCGTCATGGCAAGGCCCGCCCCCCCTGCCTTGAGCAGGCTGCGCCGCGGAAATGGTTGCCCGGATGACTGCATGTGATCCCCCTGCGCCAAGCTCGTTGCGGCTTGGTTCGATTGTGCCGCGGGCGGCGCGGCCTGCGTGCCACCCGCCCCGTGCGCCTACCCTGCGTCAGGCATTGTTCGAGAGCAAGCGTCACGGCCAGCCTTCCGCCTGTTTCCAGACGCTTGTTTGCAGCGGCGCCAGCGTGTCCCTCGCGGGTTTCGCCGCCTGCGCCGCATGGCTGACGCCGGTCGCCATCGCGGTCCCGCGCAGGATGCCGTCGCGCAGCGCCGCACAGGCAAGCGCGACATCGGTGGCCTCATCGGGCCCGCAAGCCGCGAGGACAAGCACGGCGCCCGGCCAACCGTCGCACGGAGGGCGACGGCGCGGGCTTCCTTGCCCCCTGCGTCGCAGGACTGCAACAGGCCGTGTGCCGGCGCTTGTGTCCGCCGGGCCGGCTTGCGCCGCGGCGCGCCAGGCCGTAACCCGGCGGCATCGGCCGTCCGGCAAGGCATCCGACCGACTGAGAGCAGCGCGCGCTCCCGCCAGCAACGCGGGAGCACCGATGCCCACCAAGCCTTCGCGTCCGACGCCCCGGACCGTCCGCAACCGGCTGCTGCGCCTCCTGCCGCCGGCGGAGCGGGAGCGGCTGTGGCCGCGGCTGGACCTGGTCGGGCTGCCCGTGAAATCCTCGCTGATGACGCCGGGCGCGCCCGTCGAAAGCGTGCATTTTCCGGAAACCGGCACCGTTTCCATGATCGCGACGTTGGAGGACGGCGCGCAGGTCGAGGTCGGCCTGGTCGGGCCGGAGGGCATGGTCGGCTTGCCCCTGCTGCTCGGCGCCCCGACCGCCCCGCTGGAGGCGAGGGTGCAGGTGGGCGGCACGGCCCTGCGGATGCCGGCCGCCGCGTTCCGCGCCGCGCTGGCCGAGGCGCCGAGCCTTCTGGCCCTGCTGCTGCGCTACATCGATGCGTTCTACGTCCAGGTGTCGCAGTCCGCCGCCTGCAACAGCCGCCACCAGATCGAGCAGCGCCTGGCGCGCTGGCTGCTGATGACGCACGACCGGGTGGACGGGGACACGTTCCTGATGACGCAGGAGTTCATGTCCACCATGCTCGGCGTGCGGCGGTCCGGCGTGACGCTGGCCATCGGCGCCTTGCAGCGCGCCGGCCTGGTGCGCCACGGCAACGGCCACGTGGAGGTGCTCGACCGCCCCGGCCTGGAGGCCGTGTCCTGCGAATGCTACGGGATGGTCCGGGACCGCTTCGACTGGCTTTCGCCCGACTCCAAGCCAACGTCCGCGGTCGTTCGAGGCCGTGTGAAAACGTTGTCGAAACGGGTACCCAAGTGCGTGCGAACTTGGC
>CAXUIQ010000497.1:0-3409 GCA_964250815.1 uncultured Acetobacteraceae bacterium | reverse complement strand
CGGTCACGGCGAGCCTCCGCGGCACGGTGCTGATCGACCGCAGCGAGCTGTGGAAGGGCAAGCCGGTCAAGACGCTGACCGAAGGCAAGAACAAGACGGGCGGGCGCAACAACTACGGCCGCACGACCTCGTTCTTCCGCGGCGGCGGGCACAAGCAATCCTACCGCCATGTCGATTTCAAGCGGCGCAAGTTCGACGTGCCGGCGACGGTGGAGCGGCTGGAATACGACCCGAACCGTTCGGCGTTCATCGCCCTGGTCAAGTACGACGACGGCGAGCTGTCCTACATCATCGCGCCGCAGCGCCTGCGCGCCGGCGACAAGGTGGTGGCCGGCCAGCGTGTCGATATCAAGCCCGGCAACGCCATGCCGATGGCGTCAATCCCCGTGGGCACCATCATCCACAACGTCGAGATGAAGATCGGCGCCGGCGGCAAGATGGCGCGGGCGGCTGGAACTTTCGCGCAGCTCGTCGGCAAGGACGCGGGCTATGCGCAGGTCAAGCTGCAATCGGGCGAGCTGCGCCTGGTGCGGGCCGAGTGCATGGCGACAGTGGGCGCAGTATCCAATCCGGACAACCAGAACCAGAGCATCGGCAAGGCCGGGCGCTCCCGCTGGCTGGGACGACGCCCGCACAACCGTGGCGTGGTGATGAACCCGGTGGACCACCCGCACGGCGGCGGCGAGGGGCGCACCTCAGGTGGGCGGCATCCCGTCACGCCGTGGGGCAAGCCGACAAAGGGCTACAAGACACGCGGCAACAAGCGCACGGACAGCTTGATCATCCGGCGCCGTCCGAAGGGGAAGCACTGACCATGGCGCGTTCCGTCTGGAAAGGGCCGTTCGTGGACGGCTACCTGCTGGGCAAGGCGGAGGCCGCCCGGGCGTCCGGCCGCAACGAAATCATCAAGATCTGGTCTCGCCGCTCGACCATCCTGCCGCAGTTCGTCGGCCTGACCTTCGGCGTTTACAACGGCCACAAGTTCCTGCCAGTCCAGGTGTCGGAGAACATGGTCGGCCATAAGTTCGGCGAGTTCTCGCCGACGCGGACGTTCACCGGGCATTCGTCCG
This sequence comes from uncultured Acetobacteraceae bacterium, assembly GCA_964250815.1. Taxonomy (GTDB): domain Bacteria; phylum Pseudomonadota; class Alphaproteobacteria; order Acetobacterales; family Acetobacteraceae; genus CAHJXG01. The sequence continues at coordinate 2,339 of CAXUIQ010000497.1, read as the reverse complement.
ACAAGAAGGCGAGGCGGGGCTGAGATGAGCAAGCCGAAGCATCCCCGGGCGCTGCCCGAACATGAGGCGCAGTGCGTGGTGCGCAACATCCGCATCAGCCCGCAGAAGCTGAACTTGGTCGCCGGGCTGATCCGCAACCAGCCGGCGAGCCAAGCGGTCGCGACGCTGACGTTCAGCAAGCGGCGGATCGCGCAGCAGGTGCGCAAGGCGCTGGAAAGCGCCATCGCCAACGCCGAGAACAACCACCAACTCGACGTGGACAGGTTGGTCGTGACGCGCGCCGAGGTCGGCAAGTCCATCGTCATGCGACGGTTCATGGCGCGCGGCCGTGGTCGGGCATCGCGCATCGAGAAATGGTTCAGCCACTTGCGCATCGTGGTTTCCGAGCAGCAGCAGGCGCCCGAAGCCGGCGCCACACAGCGGAAGGCGGCATAACCCATGGGTCACAAGGTCAATCCAATCGGGCTGCGGCTCGGCATCAACCGCACCTGGGACAGCCGTTGGTATGCGGGCGCCGACTACTCAAAGCTGCTGCTTGCCGACCTTGAACTGCGGACGCACCTGCGCGCCAAGCTCTCCGGCGCCGGCGTTTCGCGCGTGGTGATCGAGCGCCCGGCGAAGAAGCCCCGCGTCACGATCTACGCGGCGCGGCCCGGCGTGGTGATCGGCAAGAAGGGCCAGGACATCGAGGTGCTGCGCAAGGACCTGGCCAAGATGGCCAAGTCTGAGGTGTCGCTGAACATCGTCGAAATCCGCAAGCCGGAAATCGACGCGACCCTGGTTGCCGAGAACATCGCCCAGCAGTTGGAGCGGCGCGTTGCGTTCCGCCGGGCGATGAAGCGGGCGGTGCAGTCGGCGATGCGGCTGGGCGCGCAGGGCATTCGGATCAACTGCGGCGGGCGGCTCGGCGGGGCGGAGATCGCGCGGACGGAGTGGTACCGCGAGGGCCGCGTGCCGCTGCACACGCTCCGCGCCGACATCGATTTCGGCACGGCGACCGCGAAGACCACCTATGGCACGTGCGGCGTGAAAGTCTGGATCTTCAAGGGCGAAATCCTGGCCAACGATCCGCTAGCGCAGGATCGCCGTGCCGCCGAGCAGGCGCCGCAGCGCTAAGAGGAACCTGGATCATGATGTCTCCCAAGCGGACGAAGTACCGCAAGGCCCACAAGGGCCGCATCCACGGCTTGGCGAAGTCGGGCACCAGCCTGAACTTCGGTGCGTTCGGCCTCAAGGCGTTGGAGCCGGAGCGAATCACGGCCCGGCAGATCGAGGCGGCCCGCCGCGCCATCACGCGCTCGATGAAGCGGGCGGGCCGGGTTTGGATTCGGATGTTCCCGGACGTGCCGGTATCGCAGAAGCCGGCCGAGGTCCGCATGGGGTCCGGCAAGGGGAGCCCTGAGTTCTGGGTCTGCCGAGTCAAACCCGGCCGCATCATGTTTGAAATCGACGGCGTCGCGCCCGAACTGGCGCGCGAGGCGCTTACCCTTGGGGCGGCGAAGCTGCCGATCCGCACCAAGTTCGTGACCCGGCTTGGAGAGGCCTGAGATGACGAAGCCTGCCGACATCCGCGCCAAAGGAGCGGATAACCTGCCGGGCATGCTGCTCGACTTGCGCAAGGAGCAGTTCAACCTGCGATTTCAGAGCGCTACGGGGCAGACGGAGGGCGTGGGCCGCGTCCGCCAGGTGCGGCGCGACATCGCTCGCGTCAAGACGATCATGACGGAGCAGAAGCGGGCTGCCGCCGCTTCCGCGAAGAAGGAGTAGGGCGATGCCGAGGCGCGTCCTGACCGGGCGGGTGACGAGCGACAAGATGGACAAGACGATCACGGTCTTGGTCGAGCGCCGCGTCATCCACCCGCTGTATAAGAAATTTATCCGCCGCTCGAAGAAATACGCAGCGCATGACGACATGAACATCTGCAAGATCGGCGACACCGTGCGGATCGAGGAGTGCCGCCCGATCAGCAAGCGCAAGACCTGGCTGCTGATGGAGCGCAATGGCGAGCCGGTGCCGCCGCCGCCGGGCTTCTCGTTTGCGGTACGGGTGCCCCACGCCAAGGACGTGGCAGCCCAGCATCTGGCCGACCAGGACGTGGCGACGCATGAGATGGTGCCTGAGGCCGATCAGGTTGCCGAGCAAGCGCCGAGCTGAGGAACAGTTAGATGATCCAAGTCGAATCCAACCTGGAGGTCGCCGACAACTCCGGCGCGCGGCGCGTCCAGTGCATCAAGGTGCTGGGCGGCTCGAAGCGCAAGACCGCGTCGGTGGGCGACGTGATCGTGGTGTCCATCAAGGAAGCCATCCCGCGCGGCAAGGTGAAGAAGGGCGACGTGCA
>CAXUIQ010000496.1:0-3411 GCA_964250815.1 uncultured Acetobacteraceae bacterium | reverse complement strand
GCCCGGCCCCGGCTGGACGGAGGTCGCGCGCTACGACCCGCCGCGCCGTGCCCTGGGCGCGTGGCTGCGCGGCATCGGCGCTGCGCGGTTGATGCCGCCCGACATCCTGCGCAAGATCGAGCAGCCCGGCCGTGCGCTCGTGGTCTATCGCACGCCGTCGTCGTGACCGGGCCGGCTGCGCCCGCCTTGCCCGAAACGCCGTCCGCGAGCTTGCGATGATCAACAACCTCTGCATCCTGTTCAGCCTGGCGATGGTGGTCTTCGTCGCCGTCCGGGCGTCCATGCTGGACACCAAGGCCGCGCCGGCCGAGGCGCCGCCCGGCCAAGCGCGCCCTCCCGGGCCGGCGCGGCGCTGAGGCCCGATGCGCGACCTTGCCATCATCCTGACCTACGTGAGCTTCCTCACCATCGGCACCATGTCGCCGTTCGTGCTGTCGCTGGGCTACGTGTGGGTGGACCTGTTCGCGCCGCAGTACCTGGGCTGGTCGCCGCTGTCGTACATCCCGGTGGCCTTCGTCATGGGGGCGGCGGCGGTGGCGGCCTACCTGCTGCTCGACCGGCGTGCGCCGCCGCGGATCACCGGGCCGACGCTGCTGTTCCTCGCGATGGGCTTGTGGATCACCGCGACGACTTCCTGGGCGGCGCTGCCGGGCGCAAGCTGGGCGAAGTGGGACGTGGCGTTCAAGGCGCTGATCTTCGCGACGTTCCTCCCGTTCGTCATCCGCTCGCGGGTGCAGATCGAGGCGTTCGTCCACGTCTATGTCTTCTCGATGTCCGCCCACATCCTGCCGTGGGCGGTGAAGACGGTGGTCTCCGGCGGCGGCTATGGGCAATCGCTCGGCCTGGTCGGTTCCAACGTCATCTGGCTGTCGGAAAGCAGCGCGGTCGCGACCATCGGCATCATGGTGCTGCCGCTGCTGCTGACGCTGCGCCGGCATTCGGTGCTGCTGCCGCGGGGGCGCATCCGCGACGCGGCGTACCTCGGGACGGCGCTGGGCGGGCTGTTCGCCTCCATCGGCACGTTCGCGCGCACCGCGATCGTGGGCCTGGGCGTGCTGGGGGTCGCGATGTTCCTGCGGTCGAAGCGCAAGGCGCGCTTCCTGCTGGCGGCCGCGGTGGTGGGCGCCGGGCTGTTCGCGGTGACGTCGGACAAGTGGACGGAGCGGATCAGCACCATCGAGGACTATGCGACGGAGAACTCGGCGTATGTGCGAATCCTGGTGTGGCGCTGGACGCTGGGCTTCGTGGCGCAGCACCCGTTCGGCGGCGGCTTCCGGGTGTGGCTGACCAGCCATATCGTGATCGAGAGCAGCAACCCGGCCGTGCCGGCGACGGAGCAGACCGGCCGGGCGTTCCACAACATCTTCTTCGCGGTGCTGGGGGAGCACGGCTACCCCGGCCTGTTCCTGTACGGGCTGCTGATCGTGGTGCTGTTCGCGTCGCTGGGCCGGGTCATCAAGCTGACCGCGTTGCAGCCCTTGCACGAGTGGGCGCATGACATGGCCAAGGCGTTGCAGATCACCATTGCGGTGCTGCTGAGCTGCGGCAACTTCATCGACATCAGCTTCGAGCCGCTGGTCTGGTACTTGTTCGCCATGGTGGTGTGCCTGCGCGAGTACGTGCGCCGGGTGGTGCCGGCGCCGGAAACGAAGATGAGCGAGGTGGCGCGAGGCCGCGCGCCGTTGCCGGTGTGAGGCGCGGGCCGCGGCCGGGTGGCCGCTGCCTGGGCGTCAGGGCCAACAGCCGGGCCGGAGCCTCCCGCTGATCCAGATGTGAAGGGGCGCGAGGGCTGCGGCAGGAAAAGCTGTTTGCTTTGGGCGCTGCTGCTGTATCAGGCGGACATGGCAAGGCAGCAAAGCGTCCCGACCGGCTACCCTTTCACGCCAGGGCCTCCACCCCGCGCGGCGGGCGGCGAAAGCCCGGTGCGGTTCGAGGCTGCGGGCTTGCAGGGCGCGGCGGCGACGCGGGGCGGGCGCCTGCCGGAACTCGATGCGTTGCGAGGCCTCGCGGCCGTGGTCGTGCTGCTGCACCACGGCCTGCTGTCCGGCGATCTGCTGTCCGGGCAGTTCGGACGGTGGCTGGGCGCTTCGCCGTTGCAGCCGATCCGGACGGGGCGCCCGGCGGTGATGTTCTTCTTCATGCTGAGCGGCTTCGTGCTGACCAAGGCGCTGCGCGACCGAGGGTTCAGGCTGTCCGTGCGGCCGTGGGCCGCCTGGGCGGCGCAGCGCACGGTCCGCTTGTGCCTGCCCGTCGCAGGCTCGGTGACCTTGTCCTTGATCCTTTACACGGTGTTCTTCGACGGCGCCTGGCCCTTGGAGGCGGAGTGGCTGAGGGTCGGGGTCTGGACAAGCCCGCCGACGCCGGCCTCGGTCGCTTGGCAAGGCTCCCTGCTCGCGTTGGGCGCCGGCTACACGCTGAACAACGCGCTGTGGAGCCTTGTCCACGAGTGGCGCTTTTCGATGCTGCTTCCGTTCGTGCTCGCGCTGCCGGTGCTTGGCCGGGGCACGGTGCCGCTGGTTCTTGCGGCCCTGGCGGCGTCGGGCTGGGCGATCGGCACATACGGGTCGGTGACATACGTCGGCTTGACCGCGATCGACACCGTGAAGGCGACGCTCTACTTCTCGCTGCCGTTCGTGCTCGGCGTGGCGCTTGAGACCGGCGGCGCCGCGCGGTGGCCGGCAGACCGCTGGACGACCGCGCTGGGCCTTGCGGCCGTGCTGGGCCTTTGCCGCAACGGCAGCGACTACGCCATCTTCATCGCCTCCGCGATCCTGATTTGGCTGGCCTTGCAGCCGGGCCTGCTGCGACGGGTGTTGCGCCATCCGGCGCTGCGGTTCTTCGGAACGATCTCCTTCAGCCTTTACCTGGTCCACATCCCGGTGCTTGCGGCGCTGCACCACGGCTTGCATGATCGCCTGCCGGCCGCGGCGATATGCGGCCTTGGGATACTTGCCAGCCTGCCGGCAGCATGGGTGTTCCACAAGGCGGTCGAGCGGCCCGCGCATCGGCTCGCGCGGCGGATCGACCGGCCGGCCTGAACCCGCCCGCCGGGCGCGGCCGGGCTTCGGGAGGGTTCGCAAGGCGCCGCGCTTCGCCATATCCCGCGTCGCAGGCCGGCATCCGCCGGCCGGCCAGACTTCAGGGACCAGGACCATGCCCGACACGCCGATCCCCCCCGACCTTTATCCCGACCTGCTGGGGGCGCTGCGCGCCGCCGTGGGGGAGCGCGGGCTGCTCACCGCACCCGCCGACACCGCGCCGTATTGCGAGGACTGGCGGCGGCTGTACCAGGGCCGGACGCCCGCGGTGGTGCGCCCGGCCAACACGGCGGAGCTTGCGGCGGCCGTGCGGCTGTGCGCCGGGCGCCGCGTGCCGGTGGTGCCGCAGGGGGGCAACACCAGCATGGTCGGC
>CAXUIQ010000495.1:0-3411 GCA_964250815.1 uncultured Acetobacteraceae bacterium | reverse complement strand
TCGGTGAACGCCATCCACACGCCGAGGCCCAGCGGGTAGGTCAGGAACACCAGCAGCAGCGCCGCCGCCGGGAACAGGCACAGGGCCGCGAGGAAGGGCTTGTGGTCGAACAGCCGGACCAGCCAGGTGTCGCGCGGCGGCGACCAGCGCCAGGGATGCGGCGCCGTCCCCGGCGGGGCCAGGACGGTGCCCGGCAGGACCGCGTTCTCGCTCATTCGCTCCCCGTCGCGTTTGTTGGGCGGAGTATGCGCCGGGCGGGGACGGGGCGCCACAGGACTTTGGGCGCGGTGAGGTGATCGCCAGTTCGCCCATTCACGGCCGGCATTTTGCGCAACCACGCGCAACGGAGTGGCGACTGCGCGGCGACTTTCGGGAGGTTGATGGGTGGTTGATCTTTGAGTTGATCTTTGAAACGTCGATCAGTTGTTGGCTGCATCCTCGTCGTGAGGACCGAGAAAGCGGTCACCATTGAAATGGGTCAAATGGGTTGGGTCCTCGGCAATCCAAACCTCTGTTTCCCAAGAGATGTCGGCGGCATACCGTCGAAAATCCTTCTTGGTAGCAAACGCCGTTACATACACCCGCCCCGCCTTGCATCCCTGCATGGCCTGCCTGAGTTGCTGATGGCGGACGGTGTTGAGTGGATTTGAAGAGTGGACGGCTTCTACCAGAAGGAGCCAGTTCTTCGTCGGCGAGTAAGCGATGATGTCCGCCATCTTCTGCCCCTTGCGGAGCGGCGGCAGGCCCAGCGTGTGCATGGTTTCTTCATCCTTGAACACGCGCAGTTCGCCATCCTCGCCCCGTTTGCGGGCTGCGTCCGCGATGTAGAGCACTCGCGCATCAACAGCGAAGCCGCCCAAGAACTCACAAACGATGGCCTGCTGCAGCGCGTTGTGTTCGCCTGGCGTCAGTTCAAGGCTATGTTCGCCCGGAAGCGTGACTGAAACCAATGTTCTTCGGCGTCGTTCGGCCGCTGCCTTCGCAAGATTGGGAACGGCGTTGCAAAAGGTGGACAGGGCCTGCGTCCAGTTTTCAGTGCCATAGGCGCGCAAAGACTCAGACCTTCCAATGTGATGGCGTGGCCGCGGGTGCTGTCGTTGATGGCAGCATTTGGATTGCGCGCGCCGGCGGTGACAAGTTGATGCGCCTCCAAGTGTATCAACGCTTTCCGCTTCACGTCATCGTAGGAACTGTCTGCCAGTTTGGTGCCGTAATGGGCATTCCAAAAGTGCAAGATCTCTCGTTGGCTTGGCGTGGCGGAAATCCGGTCTTCCACGTAACTGCGTGCGGCTGACCAGGGGTCCGACGGCTTCAGGCCCGCTACGGCGAGCAAGGCCATCGCAATCCGCTCGCGTCGGTTTGGCGTGAAGTCGCGCAAGTTCATCCCGGCGTCGCCAAGAAGCGTAAGGGCCTGGCGCACCTTCTCCTGAGCAGGCGTTTCCTCGTGCGCTGACCGTGCATCCGCAGGGCGGCGAGGGTTTCCAGGCATGGGCGTCTCCATTGCGCGCCAAACCTGCCGAGCCAGCGCCAAAGACATGAGGGGGGACACGGCATTGCCGATTTGCTCGGCTTGCTCGTAGGCATTGCCTTCAAACACGAACCAGTCCGGAAACGCCTGCAAGCGCGCTCCTTCGCGCATGGTGAGTATTCTGCGGCGCCCGTCGGGAAGCTTGATGCGCTGCATGTCCGCTGTGGCCGCACCAAAATTGCGGCATGTCAGCGTGCGCGCGGGCCGGTCAAGGTGCAGGTCTCGGGGATTGACGCAATGACTTCGCTTCTCGTAGTCGGCGATGTAGCGGTCCATGCTTTCAGTCAGGAACTTGGCGTCGTTCGGCGCTGCGTCTGCAAGCGGTCCCAGGGCGACGCCAGCGGGCACGGGCTGCTCCACGACCGGCTCCGGCCATTGCCAGCCGACCATGGATGCCACGATGACGACGCGCTCCCGGTTTTGCGGCGTTCCATAGTCGCAGGCGTTCAGCAATCGCGCGTCCACTTGGTAGCCGAACCGCTCCAGCTCACGGCAGGCGGCTATGAGGTAATCCTTGTTCCTGAACAGCAGGCCTCGGACGTTCTCGATGACGGCGACCTTGGGCCTTATCCTGGCGACCGCATCCAAGAACACGGGAAACCCGTCCCGAACGTCCCTGTGCCCACGCTGATAGCCGATTTGCGAAAACGGTTGGCAGGGCGGGCCTCCGATGACCACGTCCGCCTGCGCGTTCGGCTCGCCGACATCCAGCCTCACCTGATCGCAGCCGCCGTGCAGGTTCGCCGCATACGTGCGCGCTGCTGCAGGCTTCATCTCATACCCGTGCGTGTTGAACCCGGCAGCTTCGAAGCCGAGGCCGAGGCCGCCGCACCCGGCAAACAAGTCCAGCACGCGAGGCGCATCGGGCGCCGGCGATGGTTTGCGCAAGCTCTCGCCGAGCCAATCAAGCCAGGCTGGATGCTCGCCGAAGGCAAGCCGTCCCCTGGGCGCCAGCATGTCTGCCTGCAGACCCCGGCGCGCTGCGCGCTTGCGATTCGACATGCAGCCACGCTTAGCACAAAGATGCGCGGCCGTGTCTGCCGCATTGTCCCGTTCCGAACTCATGTCGCGAATCCGCTCAAAGGACACCAGCCCCGAGTTGGCCGTCCGCCGCGCCCTGCACGCTGCAGGGTTGAGGTTCCGGCTGCACGACCGGAGACTGCCGGGCACGCCCGATGTGGTGTTGCGGTCGCGCGCCGTGATCGTCGAGGTCCGCGGCTGCTTCTGGCATCGGCACCTTGGCTGTCCACGGGCGCCTGCGCCCAAAAGCCGCCAGGATTACTGGCTGCCGAAGCTGGCTCGCAACGCCGAGCGCGATCAAGCCAATGAGCAGGCGCTGGAAGCCGCGGGCTGGCGCGTCATGGTGGTTTGGGAGTGCCAGCTCCCCGACCGGTTGCAAGGTCTCGCCGATGAGGTGCGAGCTGCCTCGCCGCCCATGCGCACCAGGGTCAGCACGTCCGGGTAGCACGAAAGGGATGCGAGGACTTGGCCGGGAGCGCTTCAAACCTTTTGTGATGTTGATCCTGTCGTAAAAACAAGCCATGCCCCGCCTGCTCGCCGTCTGCACCCTGCCGCCCTGGCCGGTCCGCGACGGCTACTCGCTGCGCGTCGCGAACCTGCTGCGGACGCTGGCCCGGCGGTGGGAGGTCACGCTGCTGGCGCCGGGCCACGCGCCGCCCGGCGTCGCGCGGCACGTCCCGCTGGCGCTCGCCGGGCCGGGCCTGAGCTACCCGTGGCGCTTCGACAACCGGCCCTTGGCGGCGGCGCTCGCGGCGCTGCTGCCAGAGGCCCGCCCGGACCGCGCCCTGGTCTGGCCCGGCGCCGAAAGCGCCTGGCTCGACGCCGCGCCCCCGGTGCCCGCGGTGTTCGACATGATCGACTGC
>CAXUIQ010000494.1:0-3425 GCA_964250815.1 uncultured Acetobacteraceae bacterium | reverse complement strand
CCCCACCCCCGCGGCGGGGGCCCCCCCCCCCGCCCCCGCTTCCGATCCGTCCCGCGAAGGCGCGAGGGTCAGGCGGCGTTGCCGAATGCCTGCATGGCCAGCGACAAGCGGCTGCCGATCGGCGCGAATGCCTGCTCGGCCACCTTGAAGGAGGTTTCGGCCACCTGGCCGCTTTGCTTCACCGCCTTCTCGACCGCCGTGCGGGCCAGGCTGGCCTGCAGGTCGGCTGCGTCCCTCAGCGAGCGGACGCCGGCCATCGCGCGAAGCGCGCCCATGGCATCGTCCGCCGTCGCCTGGGCGCCAGCCGCCATCAGCTTGCCGAGATCCTGCAAGCCGGTCGCGAGGATCTGGCTGGACTTCACCAGCGCCTCGATGTTGCCTTGGTTGAAGGCGACAAGTTGTTCGGCAGTTTGCATCGTCGTTTCCTGGCGTGCCGGGGCGCTGCCCCGTTTGGTTGAAACCCTGTGCCGTCAGCCCCGCTGGCGCGAAGTACGGCGGAGCAGACCGCATCGGGCGTTCGGTGCCGGATGCTGCGCTGCAACACGCGCGTTATGTTGATGCAACGCCGCGAGGTCAAGCGTTTTGTGCATCGCAGCATGAACACGCCGCGCCGGCTTCGGCGGCAGGGCGACAGTCTCCCTCCCAGGTGACTGGCAAGCCTGTCATCGCAGGTTGACAAAGACTGGACTTTTCCCTCCAAGGCCACCTAAAGTTGCAAGCATCATTGATGGGACAGGTCGTAATGACCGGATTTTTGCCGAAGCGGCGCTGGATTGCGAGACTGCTGATGACGGTCGCCATAACAACTGCCCTGGCAGCTCCACCGATTCGGCCGGCTTTGGCGCAGATCGGCTCAGATCGTTACGCATCCATCGTAGTCGATCATGCGAGCGGAGAGGTCCTTTCGGCAGTGAACGCCGACGAATACCGCTTTCCGGCCAGCCTGACCAAGATGATGACCCTGTATATGCTGTTCGAGGCGCTGCGCGACCGCCGCCTGGCGCTGTCGCAGCCGGTCCCGGTCTCGCCTTGGGCCGCGTCCATGCCGCCCACCAAGCTCGGCCTGCTGCCAGGCACCGCCATCACGGTCGAGCAGGCCCTGCTGGCTCTGGTCACCAAATCCGCGAACGACGCCGCCGCCGCGCTGGGCGAGCTGATGGGCGGCGACGAGGAGCGGTTCGCGCAGATGATGACGCTGCGCGCCCGGGCGCTGGGGATGACCCGGACGACCTTCCGCAACGCCTCGGGCCTGCCGGACGGGGGCCAGGTGACGACGGCCCGGGACATGGCGCTCCTGGCGCGCCACCTGATCCAGGATTTCCCGTCCTACTACTGGTATTTCAGCGTCCCCTCCTTCGTGTTCCAGGGACGCACGATCCTGAGCCACCAGCGCATGCTGCAAAGCTATCCCGGGGCGGACGGGCTGAAGACCGGCTACATCGAGGCGTCCGGCTACAACGTCGTCACCTCCGCCCTTTGGGGCGGAACGCGGCTGATCGGCGTGGTGCTGGGCGCGTCGTCCGGATGGGAGCGCGACCAGCACATGGCGTCCCTGCTGGACCAAGGCTTCGAACGGATGGGCGTCCCGATGCTGGCGGCCCGGCGCGACGCGGAGCCGACGTTCGGCTTGAACGGGTTCGTCAGCGTCGCGCAAGCCGCTCCGGACCTGGCGCTGGCGCCGCCGGGCCTGGCCCTGGGGCGCCCCGGGCGGCACGGACTGGCCGCCAGGGGCAGCCAGTTCGCCGCGTCGCCGCGCATCCATGCGGCCTTGCACCGACGCGCGCCCGAGATACGAGGCGAGCGCCTGCGCGCCCGGCCGATCCTGGCGGTCCTGCCGCCCCGCTCCTTCGCCGTGGCCCCGCCGCGCGTGGCCGCGTGGCCGCGGGAGGCCGCATCCCCGCGCGCCGGGAGGGCCGGCGGGACCCGCACGGCGCACTGGGCAGCCGGCCGCTTCCCCGGCTAGGGCACGGCGCCGTGCGCGCGCCCTTGCGCGCCGTCGCAACGCTGCGCATTTTGTGGCCGAGACCATCGAGACAGGAGCCCGGGTGCCAATGGATGGCGGAACCGACGCAAGACGCATCACGATCCATGCGCCCGAGGATTTCGCCGGAATGCGGACCGCCGGGCAACTGGCGGCGCAGACGCTGGACATGGTCGCGCCCCACGTCCGCCCGGGCGTGACCACCGCGGCGCTCGATGCGCTGTGCCACGAGTTCATACGGGCGCACGGCGCCCCCCCCGGGCCGGTGCACTACCGCGGCGGGCCCCAGGCCCGAAGGCCAGGCCATAACCATGTCGTGTGCCACGGCATCCCGGGCGACCGGCGGCTGATCGAGGGCGACGTGCTCAACATCGACGTCACCGTGGTGCTCGACGGCTGGCACGGCGACAGCAGCCGGATGTTCGCCGCCGGGCCGCCCTCGACCAAGGCGCACAAGCTCATCGACGTGACCTACGAGGCCCTGATGCGCGGCGTGGCGGCGGTGAAGCCGGGCGCCACGCTCGGCGACGTCGGCCATGCGATCCAGGTGTATGTCGAGGCGAACCGGTTCAGCGTCGTGCGGGACTTCTGCGGCCACGGCATCGGCCGCCGCTTCCATGAAGCGCCGAACGTCCTGCACTTCGGCCGCAGCGGGGAAGGGCCGGTGCTGCAGCCCGGCATGTTCTTCACTGTGGAGCCGATGGTCAACGCCGGCCGCCCGGAGGTCAAGGTGCTGGACGACGGCTGGACCGCCGTCACCCGCGACCGCAGCCTGTCGGCCCAGTTCGAGCACATGGTGGGCGTCACCGAGGACGGCTGCGAAGTGTTCACCATCTCCCCGGCCGGGCTGCACAAGCCGCCCTACGCATGATCCACACGACGGCGCACCGGCTGCGGTTCAACGACACGGACCGGCTGGGGCACGTCAACAACGCCGTGTTCGCGGTCATGCTGGAACAGGGCCGGTCGGAGTTTGCGCTGGAAGCCGGGTTGCCGATCGGGTCCGAACAGGCGGCCCTGGTGATCGTCCGGCTGGAACTCGACTTCCTGCGGGAGATGGCGTGGCCCGGGGACGTGACGGTGGAAACCGAGGTCGCCCGGCTGGGCAACCGGTCCTTCACCGTGCGGCAACGCCTGGTCTCCGCCAGCGAGCTGTGCGCCCGGGCGGTCACGGTGCTGGTCGTGATGGACCGCGCCGCGCGCCGGGCCTTGCCGCTCGACGGCGCATGGCGGGACAGCCTGGCCCGCTGGCTCGAACCCGGCGCCTGACGCTTGGCTGCCGCTCCGGACGACCTGTTCTCCCCGGCGCCGCCGCCGGTGTCCGACCCAGCGCCCCCGTCGCCGGCGAGCGCCGAAGGGCACCGCGCCCGGCTGCGCGCCCGCCTGCTGGCCGCCGGGCCGGACGGCCTGGCGGACCACGAGTTGCTTGAGATGGTGCTGTTCC
>CAXUIQ010000493.1:0-3447 GCA_964250815.1 uncultured Acetobacteraceae bacterium | reverse complement strand
ACCTGATCAACAACGCCGGCGTTTCGGGCGCCGAGGAGATGGTGGTCGATATGCCGGTGGCCGCTTGGCGCTACACGCTGAGCGCCAACCTCGTTTCGAACTACGCCCTGCTGCGCGAGGTGGCGCCGCTGATGAAGAAGCAGGGGAGCGGCTACATCCTCAACGTTTCCTCCTACTTCGGAGGCGAGAAGTACCTCGCCGTCGCCTATCCGAACCGTGCGGACTATGCCGTGTCGAAGGCTGGCCAGCGGGCAATGGTGGAAACCATGGCGCGCTTCCTTGGCCCCGAGATCCAGGTCAACGCGATCGCGCCGGGTCCCGTCGATGGCGACCGGCTGCTCGGCGTCGGCGGCCGCCCGGGCCTGTTCGAGCGCCGGGGACACCTAATCCTGGAGAAGAAGCGCTTGAATGCCGTCCACGCGGCCGTGGTGCAGGCCCTGCGCCGCGGGCTGCGGATCGAGGCAATGCTTGCGCGCCTCGCCGCGAACGACGCGGCGTCGCTTGCGCACGACACGGACGCGCCCCACGAGTTGCGGGAGTTCGCGGCGAAGTGCGTGGGCGAAGGCCGCGAAGACTGCGCTTGCGGGGACTACCTGCTGACGCCTGCGATTGCGGAGCGCCTGGTGGATCGGCTGCGCCTTGCCGGCTACTTCGCCGACCTGGCCGGATGGGAGGAGGGCTCCAGCAAGGGATGGCTCAAGCGCGAGCCGCCCGGCACCCCGTTCTTCCCGCCCGCCGACATCAAGCGCGAGGCCGAAAAGGTGCGCAGCGGCATCCTGTCGCTGCTGCACCTGCGCAAGATGCCGACGGAGGCCGAGGTTGCGCTCGCCACCGTCTTCTTCCTGGCCGACCGTGCGGTGAGCGGGGAAACGTTCATGCCGTCGGGCGGGCTGAACGTGGAGCGGTCCGTCACCGAGCGCGAGCTGTTCGGCAGCGCGAGCCGCGAACGGCTCGACCAGATGCGCGGCCGCACGGTCTGGCTGATCGGCGAGCACCTGACGGCGCACCTGGCCGAGGCGGCACGGCAGTGGGTCGCGCAGTGCAAGGTCGGGGCGGTGGTCGCCCTGACCCGCACGGCCGAGGGCGGCGCGGCGCTCGCGGATGCGTTGGCCGACCTGCCCAAGGGCGTGCTGCACGTGCTGCCCTGCGGCGACGACATCGAGGCCGCGATGGATGGCGCCCTGACGATCGCCGGGCGTCCAAGCGCGGTCATTTCGACGCCGTTCGCCCCGCTCCCCGACGTGCTGATCGGCGCCGCCGCGGAGGACAGCCTCGGCGCAGCCGCATTCAACGACCTGGTGGACGCCAACCTGACGCACCACTTCCGCGTCGCCCGGAAGGCGTCGTTGTTCGACAAGACGCAGCTCGTCCTGGTGTCGCCCGACGTCGAGGCCGGCCAAGGCGCCGCCGCGTTCGGGCTGTCGAACTTCATCAAGACGACGCTGCACGCCTTCACCCTGACGCTCGCGGTCGAGAACGAGCGGCTCGTCCACGAAGTCGCCGTCAACCAGATCAACCTCACGCGGCGCGTGCGCTCGGAAGAGCCGCGCGACGACGACGAGCGCCTGGAGGAGGTCAAGCGGTTCGGGCGCGCGGTGCTGCTGGCGGGCGCGCCGATCCGGGACTCCGGCGACTCGCGCTACCGCGCGCGCATCTACCGCGGCATGGCGATCACGGTCTGACGCCGGCCCTTCCGCCTACCACGTCAGGGCTTCCTCCTCGGCGTCGGCCGCCGAGCGGACGCCCGCGCCGCCCCTCTGGGTGAGCAGGCCGATAAGCCGGGCAAGCGTCGCCCGCATGTCCGCGCGCTTGACGATCATGTCCAGATGACCGTGGGCGAGCAGGTACTCCGCGCGCTGGAAGCCGGCGGGCAACGTGCTGCCGACGGTCTGCTTGATCACGCGGGCACCTGCGAAGCCGATCAGCGCGCCCGGCTCGGCGACGTGGAGGTCTCCCAAGCTCGCAAAGCTCGCGCTCACGCCGCCCATGGTGGGATCGGTCATCACGACGATGAACGGCAGGCCGGCGTCGCGCACGATCAGCCGGGCGATCGTGGCGCGCGGCATCTGCATCAGGCTGACCGCGCCTTCCTGCATGCGCGCGCCGCCTGACGCGGTGAACACGACCAGCGAAGCTGCCCGGCGCGCGGCGTCTTGCGCCGCAACGACGAGGCCCTCGCCCACCGCGGCCCCCATGGACCCCCCAAGGAACTCGAACGCCATGGCGACCACGACCACCGGCTTGCCCTCGATCGTGCCGGATGCGGCCACCAGCGCGTCATCGAGACCGGTCTTTGCACGCGCCTCCCGCAGGCGGTCCGGATATGGTTTCTGGTCGCGGAACCGGAGCGGATCGGCCGGGCTTTTTGGCAGGTCCAGACGGCCGTAGCCAGGGTCAAGCGTCCACTTCACCCGATCCTGGGCGCCAACGCGCAGGTGGTGGCCGCAGTGCGGGCACACGCGAAGCGTCTTGTGGAGGTGCTGCGCGATCAGAGGCTGCCGGCAACCCGGACACGGCGTATGCTGACCCTCGAACGTGCCCGGCGAGCCAAGCATCTGTCGGAACCGGGGTCTGACGTATCTGTCAAGCCAAGTCATCGCCGCTTTGTCTCCGCCGTGTTACGTGGGCCTTTGATAGAGCGTATGCGGGTGGAACATAGGGTGCCGTGTCGGATTTGGCGGAAAAAGGCTGGTGGCGGGTGCTGTCAGGTTGGCGGCGGCGCCCGGTCGTGTCCATCTCTTTTCTGGACGACGGCCCCCAACCTCGCCCGCGGATTGGAGACAGCCAGCATAGCTCTGGGGGCAAACGTCGTCATCCCGCCCGGCACACCCCTCCCGCATCGCCAGCGCCGCGCCGAAATTCGCAACGGAACCCGGTTGAGGGCGCCCGGCATGGTTGCCCAAGCCAGGCGGCCCCGCTACCGGCCCACGTCCATCAGCAGCTTCTCGGTCCGGGCGTCCTCGATCCGGTTCACCATGCGGGAACTCTCGTGCAGGTCCCGCTGCGTCTTGGTCATCATGATGCAGGACTGCACCAGCATCAGCACGCCCATGAACAGGAAGGCCCGCATCCAAAGGTCGATCGGCAGGATGCAGATGCCGAGGACCAGCATGCCCAGCGAGGCGAAGAAGGAAATGTATGTGAAGCCCACCCAAACGGGCGAGTGGACTTCGCTTTTCGACGGGGTCATGCGCGGCCTCCCTGGGCGGCGGCCTTGAGCCGGGCCAAGACGCTGGCGGCGGTGGGCCGCACGGCGGGGCCGAAGCCGGCCTCCGCCAGCCGTTCCTCCACGGTTTGCGGGCGGGTCTCGGCGGCGATGCCGCCGAGTACATCCTCGGCGGCAGCGGCCTCCGTTTGACGCCGGCGCAGCCGGGCCAGCGCCGCGTCCGCCGCCGCCAGCGTGCCGTGCCCGGACGGGGCCGCCGCCATCCGGCCGCGGCGCTCGGC
>CAXUIQ010000492.1:0-3457 GCA_964250815.1 uncultured Acetobacteraceae bacterium | reverse complement strand
TCTACGGGCGCGCGCGGGCGGTGGCACGGTTCGCCGCCGGGCCGGCGCGCCGCCGGGCTCCGGCCGCCCCGGCCGTGCCTCGGTTATGGCTGGCCGCCCGAGTTGATGCGGTCCTGAGACTTGGCCTTCTCGTGGGGGCCTGCCATCGCGCCGACCGCCGCGCCGGTCTTGGTATGCCCGCCCATCATGTGGCCGGCCACGCCGCCCACCGCGGCGCCCTTGAGGGTGCCGCCCTTCGGCTTCGGCGCGCTGTCCTCGGCGTGGGCGGCCAAGGGAGCCGCCGCGAGGGCAACGGCGGCAAAGCCGGCGAGCATCAAAGCGGTGCTGTTCTTCATGGCGGATGTCCTATGTTGACCGGAGGCAGACGAAGCTTGCTGATAAGCTTCCTCCGCCCGCATGGCAAAAACGTGGCGGCGCCTGCCCGCCCGCCTCCTGCGCCTGAAAAGGGCCCATCCATGAAAGCTCCTTCGACCTCCGTTCCCAAGGCGATGCAGCCGAAGTATGAGGCTGTCGCCGCGCTGACGGACGCATACGGCGAGCGCCAAGGCGCGGGTCATCACGGACGCGCTCCACACGAGCCGCATGGACCCGGCCTGGATGCTGAAGAGCTTCGTCGGCCGGAACCCGCTGGTGTGGATGGCCGAGGTCAGCGGAATGCTGGTCGATCTGCGCGAGATGCCGCGCGAGGTGCAGGAGGTGGCCTACGGCAAAGGCATCATCCCCTGTATCCCGGCTGACCAGGGTTGAAGCGCCGGGCCGCGGCGGCACCGTAAGCGGGCGTCCGGCTTGGGATTGGACAGCAAGGATCGGGATGGCCGCGCGGCCGGAGCGGTCCATGCTCCCGTCCGTCCAATGAAGGAGCACCCCATGTCTTTCCGCATCCTCGGCCTCGACCCGGCGCCGTTCCGCCACCTTTACGGCCTTCCCGACCACGCGCTCGCCGCGCGCATCGAGCGGACCTGAACCATGGACACGAGCATGAACGCCCATTCCCCGGCGCCAACGAAGCCGGGCGACGACGAGCGTTACGCGGCAGTCCGGCGGCGCGACCGCTCGCAGGACGGCGCCTTCTTCTACGGCGTGCGGACCACCGGCGTGTACTGCCGTCCGAGCTGCGCCGCGCGCCCGGCGCGGCGGGAGAACGTGTCCTTCCATCCCACCTGCGACGCCGCGGAACGGGCCGGCTTCCGCGCCTGCAAGCGCTGCCGGCCCAACGAGGCGAGCCAGGAGCGGCGGCAGGCCGAGACCGTCCGCCGCGCCTGCCGCCTGATCGACGCGGCGGAGGAAACGCCGGCGCTGGCGGACATCGCCCGGCAGGTGGGCGTCAGCCCCTTCCACTTCCACCGCCTGTTCAAGCAGGCCACCGGCGTCACGCCCAAGGCCTACGCCGCAGCCCGCCGGGCGGCGCGGCTGCGGGACGGGCTGGGCACGGCGGAAAGCGTCACCCATGCGCTCTACGACGCGGGCTTCGGCGCGCCCAGCCGGTTCTACGAGGGGGCACCCGGCCGCCTGGGCATGACCCCGGGCGCATACCGCCGCGGCGGAACCGGCGAGGCGATCCGCTTCGCCGTGGGCCAGTGCTCGCTTGGCGCCATCCTGGTCGCCGCGACCGGGAAGGGCATCTGCGCCATCACGTTCGGCGAGGACCCCGACGCGCTGGTGCGCGGCTTGCAGGACCAGTTTCCAAAAGCCGACCTCATCGGCGGCGACCCGGCGTTCGAAGCCACGGTGGCCCGCGTCGTGGGCCTGGTCGAGACGCCCGGCCAGTTGTTCGACCTCCCGCTCGACATCCGCGGCACCGCGTTCCAGCAGCGCGTGTGGCAAGCCCTGCGTGCGCTGCCGGCCGGCGTCACCGCGAGCTACCGCGACATCGCGGCGGCGGTGGGCGCGCCGACGGCGGTGCGGGCGGTGGCGCAGGCCTGCGCCGCCCACACCCTGGCGGTGGCCCTCCCGTGCCACCGCGTGGTGCGCGCCGACGGCGCGCGGTCGGGCTATCGCTGGGGCGTGGACCGCAAGGCGGCGCTGCTGCGACGCGAAAGGGCCGCGGCGTAGCCCCGCGGCCCTCCATCCCGTCTTTCCCGTCGCGTCAAGGCCCGCCGCGACGGGAAGCGGCCGGCTGGCGTCAGACCCGGCCCGGCGCCCGTTCCGCGCGAAGCGTGCTGCACGCCCGCGGCTCGAACTCCACGCGGCGGTCCAGCAGGTCGGAAGCGTTGTCCTTGCCGGTGCCGACCAGCGGATCGAGCGACCCGCGCCCGCGCACCTCCGTCCGCGTCCGCAACACCATGGCGCGCCGCACGATCTGCTCGCGCACGAACTGCGCCCGCCGTTCGGACAGGATCTCGTTCGCGGCCGGCGTGCCGGTGGGGCTGGTGTGGCCGACCACCAGCAGGCAGGCCTTGCGGGCTGCGCTGCGCTGCGCGATCTCGCGGAGCCACAAGGGATACTGCCCGCTCACCGCCGGGTCCGGCCAGAACTGGGTGGACGCCGGGCGGAACACGAACTTCACCGCGAGCCTGCCCTGCGACAGCCCGGCGTCCACCATCTTGCCGAACGCTGCCTCGGCTTCCCGCGTGTGCCCGAGGGCCACGTTGGTCAGGTACGCCCCGTTCCACACCCGCATCTGGTCGCCGCCGGGCAACTGGCTGGCCTGGGTGTAGAAGGCCAGCGCTTCCGAGTAGCGCCCGTTCTCGTAGGCGGCGGTCGCCCGGTTGACCACGGCGGAGGTGCCGAAGCCGCTCAGGTAGGCCGGGTCCATGGACTGGCCCGGCTTGCCGCCGCAGACCTTCAGGTAGGCCCGCATGCTGTTGTCCATCGCCCAGGCCGGGCTGTCCTGGAAGAACTTGGTCGGCGTCGCGTCCACATCCTCCGCACGCACCCAGACGGTTTCCGACGAGATGATCTTGCCCGTGCGGGTGTCCGAGAGCGAGGCCCAGATCCGGTACGTCTTGGGCGGCTCGTCAAGGTTCTGCGTCAGCTCGCCCGGCCCCGTCACCGGGGTCATGCAGCTCAGCACCACGACGGGCTGGCGCTCCAACGAGTCTTCGACGGCGGGGGCGGGCTGGAGGTTGGGAAAACGCTGGTCCACGACGTTGACGATCCGGCGCTCCACGTCCTGCGTCACCGCGGTGTGCCGGACCGTCTGGAGGTCAACCGGCGGATCGACGATCAGCACGCGCTTCTCGGACGGGTCGAGCTGCGCATGGGCGACCAGCGAGGTGGCGAGGCTGTTCATGGCGGCGTCGAACGGCTGCGCGTCCAACGGCGGCGATTCGGCCGTCGGACGCTCGGCGGCCTGCTGCTGCGGGATGGCGCAGCCGCCGAGCAGGCTGGCGGTGGCCGCGGCAGCCACGGCCAGGAGCCGGCCCGGCCTACTTGGCGCGGCAGCCGTCGCGCAGGAACGATTGGTCGGCATCGGAGAGGTCCTTTCCTGATTGGGCTTGGAGCACGATGGCGCGGC
>CAXUIQ010000491.1:0-3478 GCA_964250815.1 uncultured Acetobacteraceae bacterium | reverse complement strand
AGCTCAGCCGCGCGCTGGAAACCTTGCGGACCACGACGCCGATCACGGTGCTGCTCGGCGAGCAGAACGTGACTTTCGCCCTGCCCCATGCCGACCGGGTGTACGTGCTGGAGCACGCCCGCATCGTCTGGGAGGGTGATCCGGTCCGCTTCGCGCAGGAGGCGGGGGCGGCGTATTTGTAAAGCGAAACTTTATTGGCGGATACATGGCACCCGGGGTTTCAACCGATTGCACCCCTTGCTTGCTGTAGATAAGATTGATGAGCAGAAATCATAAAGTTCTTCCAAGATTGTAGAAGGTCTGGTATAAGTATGACCAAGACAGGCGAGTTGGTAGAGCGTTATGTAAACGATGAGTTCAAAGCTCAAGTTACCGATTTTAATTCCAACTCTTACATAGGTATCTACGGCGTTGCTTTAGGAGTTGTGATTGCCAACGTCCAGAAAATCCTAGATTCTATAAACGACTTTGCACTAAATCGTCCATTTTGGCTTACGATAACTCTTAAATCTGTATTGATGTTTAGTGTTATCATGGCTTTTTTCTCGGTCCTCATGCAAACTGCCCGGGTTTACAATAGGAACATACGGAACTTCCAGCTTGATCGGGAGGTAATGGATTTGGCAGCAGAGGAACGGGCGAAGTTGATGAGTGAACACGTCGAGGACGAGTCGGTAGCCAAGTTGGATGAAAAAGTCAGCGAGGCCGTTCGTCTCCGGGTGACGCATAAGTTAATTTACATGAATAAAGTATATAGGAGGCTCAACAAACAGAAAGCTTTCGCTCAGTTTGTAACTACAATGTGTTTGTGCGCAATAGCGTTGGTAGCTTTTAACGTTTTCGCTCAATCCATGATGCCCTAGCGCTGAAAAACACTTACATATCAATCACGCTAAGACAATTATTGATTATCCTCCGGCGCTCCGGTACTTCGCCCGCAGCCGCTGTGCATACACGTTGACCACCAAGGCCAGCAGCAGCACCAGGCCGCGGATCAGGATTTTCAGGAAGCTGTCCATCCGCACGTGGTCCAGCCCGTTGTTCAGCACGCCCAGCACCAAGAGGCCCACGATCGTGTTGCCGATGCCCCCCTGCCCGCCGAACAAGCTGGTGCCGCCCACCACCACGGCGGAGATCGCGTCGAGCAAATAGTTATCAAACTGGTTCTGCTGCGCGCTGCCGAAGTATGCGACCCCCAGCATCCCCGCAGCCCCTGAGCACAGCGCGCAGATCAGCAGCGCCGCGCCCACCACGGCCTTGACGCCGACGCCCGAGTGCTCCGCCGCTTCCCGGTTGCCGCCGACCATGTAGATGTAGCGCCCGAACCGCGTGTAGGTCAGCACCAGGTGCCCCGCCAGCAGCGTCAGCCCGGCCACCACCACGATCCACGGCACCGGCCCCACCGAGCCGCTGCCGAGCGTCAGCAGCACCGGCGGCACGCTGTAGGCGATCTGGCCCCGCACCAAGAGCGCGCAGATGCCGTTGCCGATCTGCAGCATCGCCAAGGTCATGATGAAGGACGGGATGCCGATGCGGGTCACGCCGAACGCAGTCACGGCCCCAAGCGCCAGGCACCCGGCCAGCCCGCCCATGATCGCGAGCCAACCCGGCAGCGGCAAGTTGGGGATGTTCACGCTCGCGTCCTGCACGGTCAGGAAGGCGACCAGGATGCCGGTGGCGTTGGCGACGCTGGCGACACTCAGGTCGATCTCCGCGCACAGGATCACGAAGGTCAGGCCAACCGCGATGATGGCGGTGATCGAGACCTGCTGCAGCACGTTGCTGAGGTTGGACAGCGTGGCGAACGACGGGCTGGTGGCGCTGAACAGCGCGACCAGCGCCACGAGCGTCACGAGCGGCGCCAGGTTGCGAAGCTGCCCGCGCAGGCGGACCCAGGGGGAAACGCGCGCCGGGGCGGCGAGGGATGCGGTCATCAGGTCCTCATTCATGCGGCGGCGAGCAGGCGGTCCTTGCTGACCGGCTCGCCCGCGAACTCCCGGGCGATGGCGCCGCGCCGCATCACCAGGATGCGGTCGGCCAGCGACAGCACGGTTTCCGGCTCGGAGGACACGACGACGACGCCGATGCCCGCGTCGCGCAAGCCCCGCACGATCCGCACCACGTCGTCCTTGGCGCCCACGTCCATGCCCCGCGTCGGCTCGCTCAGCAGCAGCACGCGCGGCAGGTGGGTGAGCCAGCGGGCCAGCGCCACCTTCTGCTGGTTGCCGCCGGACAACTGGCCCACCAGGCGGTCCACGCCGACCGGGCGGATGCCGAGCGACTGCACGTGGCCCTCCGCGATGCGCCGCTCGGCCCGGGGGTGCAGCAGCACGCGGCCGATGCGCTCCAGGATGGCGATGCTGACGTTGCGGTACACCGGCTCCTGCGCGAACAGCATGGCGCGGCGGCTTTCGGGGACGAAGGCGATGCCGGCCCGCTTGGCCGCCGGCGTGCCGCCGCGGAGCCGCGCCGCGCGTCCGTCCACACGCACCGCGCCGCGGTCCAGCGGCAGCTTGCCCGACAGCGCCCGCGCCAGCTCAAGCTGGCCCGATCCCATGAAGCCGTAGATGCCCAGCACCTCCCCCGCATGGACGGCGAGCGACACGTCCTCGAACAGTCCCGGCACCGCAAGGCGCTCCGCTTCCAGCACCACGGGCGCCTTCGAGCGGGCCTCAAGCCGCATCTCGCCCGCGTGGCTCTCGCCCAGCCGCTCGTGCCCCGCGCCCACCATGCGCTCGATCAGCCAGGCCTTGTCCACCGCATCTGCCCGCGTGCCCTCCACCCGGCGCCCGTTGCGGAACACCGTCACCTCGTCCGACACGCGCAGCACGTCGTCGAGGAAGTGCGAGATGAACACGGTGCTCCGCCCGGTGTCGCGCAGCCGGGCCAGGAGCGCGAACAGCCGCTCGACTTCCGGCGGCGACAGCGCCGAGGTCGGCTCGTCCAGGATGATGATGCGCGCGCCCGACAGCAGCACGCGCGCCAGCTCCACCATCTGCTGCAAGCCGAGCGGCAGGGAGCCGACGGGCACGCGCGGGTCCACGTCGATGCCGAAGGCGTCGAGCTGCCGCCGGGCCTGCGCCCTCATGCGGCGCCAGGACACGACGCCCATGCGGGTCGGCTGCGCGCCCAGCAGCACGTTCTCCGCCACCGACAGCTCGGGCACGGTGGAGAGTTCCTGGTGCACCATGCCGATGCCGGCGTCCCGCGCGTCGCGGGCGTTGCGGAAGCGGACGGGGCGGCCGTCCAGCCGCATCTCCCCTTCGTACTCCGGATGCACGCCTGCGATGATCTTCATCAGCGTGCTCTTGCCCGCGCCGTTCTCGCCGACGAGGCCGTGGACCTCCCCGGCGCGCAGGGTGAAATCGACCCCGCTCAGCGCGGCGACGCCCGCGAAGCGCTTGGCGATGCCGGAAAGCTCCAGCAAGGGGCCGCCGGGCAAGGCCGGCGCTCAGATCAGGAAGTGCTTTTCCATCCA
>CAXUIQ010000490.1:0-3481 GCA_964250815.1 uncultured Acetobacteraceae bacterium | reverse complement strand
CTTCTTACGTCAGCCCACCCCACAGCGCCACAAACCGCCTCCATGCAACATGCTGCCTTGGTGTGCCCGGACACCACGCGCTGCAGCACGTCGGTGAGATAGGCCGTCGGCTCCCTGCCGTTCAGCCTGGCGGTTTGAATCAAGATCATCGCAACTGCCCAGTGGCGGGCACCGCCATCGCTACCGGCGAACAAGGTGTTCTTGCGATTCAGGGCTATGGGCCGGATCGCGCGCTCGACGGGGTTGGTGTCCATCTCGACCCGGCCATCGCCGAGGAACACGATTAGGCCCGGCCAGTGCCGCAGCGCATAGCGGATGGCCTCGGCCAAGCCCGATGCGGCCGAGACCCGGCCCACGTGGTCCTGCAGCCAGGCGTGCAGGGCCTCGACGATGGGCCGACTTCGCTCCTGGCGCGCTTGCTTGCGCTGCTCGGCCGGGTGGGCGCGGATGTCGGCCTCGACCTCGTAGAGCTTGCCGATGCGCGCCAGGACCTCAGCCGCAAGCGGGGACTTGGTGGCGGCATGGAATTCGTAGAAGCGCCGGCGCATGTGCGCCCAATAGAATGCCAGCGTGATCGAGCCGTCCTTGCGGTCGCCGGCCAGCCGCTTGAACCCGGCGTAGCCATCCACCTGCAGCACGCCCCGGAACCCCGCAAGGTGCGCCGCCGGGCGCTCGCCTTTCCTGTCCTCGGAGTAGGCGTAGGCCGCCGCCGGGTGGCCTGGGCCGCACCACGGCCGGTCATCGACGGCATAGCACCACAGCCGCCCGGTATTGGTACGGCCCCGGCCAGGATCTAGCACCGGCGATGTCGTGTCGTCGGCGAACAGCTTGGCCGACGACAGCACCGTGCTGACCCCCAGGTCGTAGAGCGGCGTCAGCCACCAGCAGGCGCGTCCCACCCAGTTCGCCAGCGTCGAGCGGTCCAGGGTGACGCCCTGTCGCGCCAGCATCCCAGCCTGGCGGTAGAGCGGCAGGTGGTCGCAGAACTTGCTGACCACGATGTGCGCCACCAGCGCCTCGGTCGCCATCCCGCCGTCGATCGGCCGGTCCGGCGCAGGCGCCTGCACAACGGCGCCCTCGCAGGCGCGGCAGCCATAGCGGGGGCGGCGCGTCACCCGTACCCGCAACTGGGCGGGCACGATGTCCAACTGCTCGGCCCGGTCCTCGCCGATGAGGTGCAGCGCGCCGCTGCAGCACGGGCATGCCTTGTCCTCCACGTCGATGACCACTTCGTCGCGTGGCAGGTGCGCTGGCAGGGTGCCGTGGTTGCGCCGGGGACGGGCGTTACGGCGCTGCTGCCGCTGCGCGTCCGATTGCACCGGCGCGTCCTGCGCCGCCTCGCCCGCGGCGACGGCCTGCTCCAGGTCCTCAAGCCCAAGCTGCAAGTGGTCGGGGTCGAGCTGTTCGGACCGGCGGCCGAACTGCTGGCGCAGCAGGCGCTGGATCAGCAGACGCAGCTTGTCGCACTCAGCTTCGCGCTCCTGCACGGCACCCTGCAACGCCACCTGCTGCTGCTGGGCGGCGGCGACCACGTCCCGCAGCATCTGCTGCAAGGCCACGGGGTCGTCCGGCAGCGTGTCGAGGTCGATCTGCACGTAAGTATGTTGGCCGATGCTGCCGGGGATGCGCCAATGACTCCCGCGCGATCAGCCCGCCAGCTCGGGCCTGCGGCTGTGCACCGGCGCCCGCCACTCGCAACCTTCCAGCGATCATGCATAACGATGCCCCTCGTGCTGACGCACACCTGGCAACAGGTCTGCTTGTGAAACGGTGCCGGCCCGCAGGCGGCTCAGCGTCTCCAGCGCCTCCGGATGGTCTGGGATCAGGTAGCGCCCGCTTGGCTCCAGCCTGGCGCGGATCACGCCGGCATGCAGCTTCTTGCGCAGCCACTTCTCCGGGACGGCCAGCCGTGCCGCGGCCTGCTTCACTGTGAGCCAGCCCGGCATGGGCGGCCAGCGGGTGCAACGCCAGGCAACCTTGATCCCGTGGCGGAGGCGGATCGCCTGCACCGTGCTCGTCAGTATTCTCAAGTCGAGCCGGGTGGATCGGTGCCCTTCCGCGGCCAGCGCCTGCGCGATCTCCAGGTCGCGCACCCCGGCCCGGGCCAGCTCCAGCACCCGCGCCTCCCTCTCGGCGCCGCGCGGCAGGGCAGCCAGCCCGTTCACTGGCAGGGCAACCTGCAGTTCGCTGACCTCGCCGCCACGCCAGACGATCCGCACGCAGGTCGCGTCCCGTGCCGTCCGGCGCAGCACCACCTTGTCGATCAGGCAGCGCAGCAGCGCCTTGCGGTGCTCCCGGCTGACGCCTGGGTCGGCCCACAGCTTGGGCAAACCCTGGCCGACCGCCAACGCCTGGGCGCGCAGCTGCGGGTCCAGCGTTGCTGGCGCCCCGGCCAGCGCCGGCGCGGTGTGCTGGGCCAGAGCCGCCTCGGCACGGCGCAGCTCGATCAGCGCCGCCTCCCAGCGCCGTTCCAGCTCGGCCGCGACCAGCCGGTTGTCGGGGTCCACGCGGTTGAACTGCCGCTCGGCCAGGCCGGCCTGGTAGCGCAGCCGCTCGACTTGCTGCTCCTCCGCGCGCCGGAGGGCGGTGTCGGCCTGGTCCTCCACCCGGTGCGCCTCGCTCCAGGCGTCCATCTCCGCCGGCGTCACCGCTTCCAGGAATGCGCGGGCGACCTGTGCATCGATCGCCGCCGACCGCAGGACCTGGCACTCCTGCGTGGCGTGCCCGTGCTGCACCTGCAGATGGTTGCACACGTATTGGCTGCCGCCCTTGTAGCGCACCCTCATCTTGTGGCCGCACTCGCCGCACCAGGTGATGCCGTGCAGCAGTGCTGCGCCGTCCCGGGGAGTGCCGCGGGTCTTCAGGTGCACGTACTCGGCTCGGTTGTCGCGCAGCATCGCTTGGATCTTCTCGAACGTGTCCCATCCCACGTAGGCGGGGTAGCGGTCCCGCACCACGAACCGCCATCCCTCGTCAGGCCGGCGCGCTTGCTTGCGCCTGCCTCCGGTCGCCGCCTCGCGCATGCAGGTGCGGCCATAAACAAAGGCGCCGGCATAGGCGGGGTTCTTCAGGATGCGCGTGACCGCCGCGATCCTCGGCGCCCTCCAGTGAACCTCGCCATGGCCCTTGCTGCGCGGCAACCCCAGGCCGCGCTCATGCAGGGCACGGGTGACGCGCACAGCCGATCGCAGCCGCAGGAAGCTGTCGAACACCAGGGCGACCCGCTCCTGCACCTCCAGGTTCGGGTCCTTGGTGACCACGCCCGAAGGGGCGCGCACCAGCCCCGCTGGCAGTTGCAGCGCCAAACCGCCCCGCTGCGCCTTGTTGACCAGGCCTGTCGTGAGGCGGCCGCGGATGGTGTGCAGCTCCACTTCCGAGATCGTGCCCTTGAGGCCGAGCAGCAGCCGTCCGTCAGGCAGGGCAGGGTCGTACACGCCGTCGCGGTCGCCAATGAGGCAGCGCCGGTGGCCGCACACGTCGA
>CAXUIQ010000489.1:0-3486 GCA_964250815.1 uncultured Acetobacteraceae bacterium | reverse complement strand
TCCGCCAGCGGCTTGCCCTGCTCCATCGTCATCAGCGGCGCGATGGCGTCGGCCCGGCCGCGCAGCAGGTCGGCCGCGCGCCGCCTGGTCTTGGCCCGGTCGCAGGCCGCCCTGCGGCGCCCCCCGGCGCCGCCGCGCGCGGTGGCGGCGCGCGCCCGGGGGCGGGCGGCCTGGGCGGCATGAGCCACGGTGCCGTTCGCTTCCCCGGTCGCCGGGTTGATCACCGCGAGCGTCTTGCCGGCCTCCGCGCCGGTCCAAGCCCCGTCGATGTGCAGCAGCACGTTGGGATAACCCATGTTCGCCTCCTGGCAGTTTTCCCGACTATGCGCCGAAATCACAAGGCAGCCAAAGCGGCCGCGCGCTCCTTGGCTCCCCGCGATCGGGGGGCATATCCGGGACATGCTCGACGCCATCGGCCTGCCCATGCCCGCCTTGAACCCTTGCGTGGCGGGCGTGGCTCCGCCGCCGATCCCGGCCGCGCATGGCTGGGCCGCGCGCTACGCCGGGTCGTGCGGCCCGATGCTGGACCTGTGCCAGGCGGTGCCGGGCTACCCGCCGCATCCGCAGATCCTGGAGCACCTTGCCGCCTTAGCGGGCGACCCTGCCTCCGCCAAGTACGGCCTGATCAACGGCGACCTGGCGTTGCGCGAGGCCTATGCCGCGCAGGTTTCGAGCCTCTACGGCGGGACCGTGGGGCCGGACCAGGTCGCGATCACCGCCGGGTGCAACCAGGCCTTCTTCCTCGCGATGATGGCCGTCGCCCGCGCCGGCGACACCGTCCTGCTGCCGACGCCATGGTTCTGGAACCATCAGCAGACCTGCGCGATGCTGGGCATCGCCCCGCGCGCCCTGCCCTGTGCCGCCAACAGCGGCTTCGTGCCGGATGTGGAGGAGGCGGAGGCGCTGCTGGATGCCAGCGTCCGCGCCATCGTGCTGATCACGCCCAACAACCCGACCGGCGCCGTCTATCCGCCCGACGTGATCGAGGGCTTCGCCGCGCTGTGCCGCCGCCGTTGCA
This sequence comes from uncultured Acetobacteraceae bacterium, assembly GCA_964250815.1. Taxonomy (GTDB): domain Bacteria; phylum Pseudomonadota; class Alphaproteobacteria; order Acetobacterales; family Acetobacteraceae; genus CAHJXG01. The sequence goes on along the minus strand of CAXUIQ010000489.1, from coordinate 2,468 downwards.
TCTGGCTCATCCTCGACGAAACCTACCGCGATTTCCTGCCGGACGGGCAGGACCGCGCGCACCACCTGTTCGCCGACCCCGGCTGGACCGGCGGCGTCATCCAGCTTTACAGCTTCTCCAAGGCGTATTGCGTGCCGGGCCACCGCCTCGGCGCGGTCGTGGCCGGGGCGGAGACGGTGCAGCAGTTCCTGAAGGTGCTGGACTGCATGCACATCTGCCCGCAGCGGGCCGGCCAGGCGGCGCTGCGCTGGGCCATCGACGCCCTCCCCGATTGGCGCAACGCCAACCGCCGCACCATCAACGCCCGCGCCGCGGCGGTGCGGCAAACCCTTGACCGGGCGCCCGGCTGGCGCCTGGACTCGCTGGGCGCCTACTTTGCATACGTGCGCCACCCGTTCCCCAATGCGTCCTCGGCGGCAGTGGCCGAAGCGCTCGCGGTTGAGCGCGGCGCGGTGTGCCTGCCTGGAAGCGCCTTCGGCCCCGGCCAGGACCGCCACATCCGCATCGCTTTTGCCAACACGGATACGGACGCGATTCCGCAAGTGGCCGACCGGCTGGCCGGACTGTGCCGGGTTCAGGGATGACGCGCCTGCATGGGTTGGGATGGTGGGCGGTACAGGGATTGAACCTGTGACCCTCGCGATGTCAACACGATGCTCTACCGCTGAGCTAACCGCCCGTCCGGCCCAGCTTTTAGATCAAACGGCCCCGATGGCGCAAGGCGGCCCGCCGGCCATATGCGTCGGATAGGTGACAGACGCAGCGGCTGCGGGTTGAATATGGACATGGACACCTCGGTCGCGCCGCATTCCCCGACGACGATGCCGCCTTTCCATATCATCCATCCCGTGCGGCAGACGGCCCCGCTGGTGTTCGCGTCGCCCCATTCCGGGCAGAACTACCTGCCGGAGTTCCAGCGTGCGGCGCGTCTCGACCCGGCCGGGCTGCGCCGCAGCGAGGACAGCTTCGTCGATGAGCTGTTCGGCCTGGCGCCGTGCAACGGCGCGCCGCTGATCGCCGCCACCTTTCCCCGCGCCTACTGCGACCCGAACCGGGAAGCGTGGGAGCTTGACCCCGCGATGTTCGACGACACGCTGCCGGAGTGGGTCAACACCACCAGCGCCCGCGTCGGCGCCGGGCTGGGCACCATCGCCCGCGTCGTGGCAAGCGGCGAGGCCATCTACCGTGGCAAGCTGCGGTTCAGCGACGCGGAAGAGCGCATCCATGCCTGTTGGGAACCCTACCACCTCGGCCTGACCGAGTTGATCGACGCGACCCGGCAGCAGTTCGGCGCCTGCCTGTTAATCGACTGCCACTCCATGCCGGGCCAGGGCTGCGGGCGCGGCGCGTTGCCGGACGCCCCGGATTTCGTGCTCGGCGACGCCCACGGCACGACCTGCTCCCCCCGCGTGACCCGGCGGGTCGAGGGCGTGCTGACCGGGTTCGGCTACCGCGTGCGCCGCAACGACCCCTACGCCGGCGGCTACGTCACCCGGCACTACGGCCGGCCGCGGGAGCATGTGCACGCCCTTCAGATCGAGATTGCGCGCGGCCTCTACATGGACGAGGCTCGTTTCGAGCGGGCCGCCACGTTCGGCGCCATCCGGCAGCACCTGGGCCAACTGGCCGCCGAACTCGCGGCCTCGGCGGCGGAGCTGCTGGCAGGGTGACGCCGCCCGCCGCGCCGGCCGGTTGGTGGCGTCGCATTCACCGGTTGTTCATCGGAATGCGGCATGTTCCCGGCCATGCGCGTGCTGATCTTCGCATTCCTGCTGGCCATGCCGTCCCTGGCCCGGGCCGACCTTCCGGCGGCGCCCTTCGCCCAGTGCCGTGCGGCAATTGCTGCGGCGGAACGCTCGACCGGCGTTCCCGACCGCCTGATGCAAGCCATCGGCGCCGTGGAAAGCGGGCGCCGCGATCCCAACGGCTTCGTCTCGGCCTGGCCTTGGACCATCAACGCGGAGGGCATCGGCTACTTCTACGACAGCAAGGCGGAAGCGATGGCGGCCGTCGCCGCGTTGCGGGCGCGGGGCGTGCGGTCCATCGACGTGGGCTGCATGCAGGTCAACCTGATGTTTCACGCCGACGCATTCTCCTCCTTGGAGGAAGCGTTCGACCCCGGCGCCAACGCCCGCTACGCCGGCCGTTTCCTGCAAACCCTGCAAGCGAAGACCGGCTCCTGGCCCGGCGCCGCCGCGGGATACCATTCCCTGACGCCCGAGGTCGGCGCGGACTACGTGCGGAAGGTGCTGGCGTTGTGGGCCAAGCCGGACTTCCGGTCGCCGCCCGGCGCGGACGTTCCCATGCGGCAGGCGCTGTTGCAGCCTTGGTCCCCCATGCCCGTCCCCGTTCCGCCCGCCAGCACGACCATCTCGATTGGGCAAAGCGCCCGGATCATCCCGCTGCCCGCCTCGGCCGCCCCCCCCCCCGGCCGGGGCCGCGGCCCCGGGGGGGGCGGCGACCCTGGC
>CAXUIQ010000488.1:1730-3490 GCA_964250815.1 uncultured Acetobacteraceae bacterium | reverse complement strand
GCCAGTCCGCGCCAGCACCGCAGGAAATAAGAGAGGAGACGGGGTGCGTCAAGCGCAATCTGACAGGAGATTCGCCAACCCACCCCGCATCGACCAGGACCCAACGTCCTGCACAGGCGAAGCGGCACACCCTTTCGAGACCGCTCTCGCCATCATGTCGCGACCCAACCGCCGTCAATCGACAACGGCGCGCCCGTGATGGTCTGCGCCGCGTCGGAGCAGAGGAACACGACCAGCCCCCCGATGGCTTCCGGCGTGGTGAATTGTGCCATCGGCTGCTTTTCCGTGAGCAGCGCGTGCTTCACCGCCTCGATGCCCAAGCCCTCGCGAGCCGCCCTGGCATCGAGCTGCGCCTGCACCAGACGCGTCAGCACCCAGCCGGGACACACCGCGTTCACCGTGACCCCGGTGTTTGCCAACTCGATCGCGGCAACCTTAGTCAGCCCGACCAAGCCGTGCTTCGCCGCGACATAGGCGGACTTCTGCGCGCTGCCGACCAGTCCGTGCGCCGACGCGATGTTGATGATGCGGCCCCAGCCCTTCCCGGTCATGCCGGGGATCGCCGCCTGCACCGCGTGGAATGCGGCTGACAGGTTGATCGCGATGACCGCATCCCAACGCTCCGCGGGGAAGTCCTTGATCTCCGCCGTATGCTGGATGCCGGCATTGTTGACCAGGATGTCCAGCCCTCCCAGCACCGACTCGGTCCGCCGCACCAGCCCGGCGATCTGCGCAGGCTGCGCCATGTCGGCGCCGTCGTGCTCCACCCGCACGCCCAAGTCCCGCGCCAGCTCCGCCCGGAGCGCCTCGATCGCCTCCGCCTCGCCGAAGCCGTTCAGCATCAGGTCTGCACCCTGCCCGCCAAGGCAGCGGGCGATGCCCAAGCCGATCCCGCTCGTGGAGCCGGTGACGAGCGCCACCTTGCCGGACAAGCTCTTTCTGTCAAAAGCCATGGGACCCTCCATCGGGATGCGACCGCCTATTGTCGTCCATGGCATCCGGCGCGTGAAGAGCCTGGAAGAGCCTAGCCGCCCGTGACGGCCTCGGCTGCCACGCCGCGCACTGCGGCCAGCCCGGCAACGCACGGTGGCCCCGCGCGTTGAGCCGGCTCACTCACGCCAACCAGGAGACGACGATGGCCGACCAGCCGAGCGACCTCAAGGACCAGACGCAAGGGGCGCGCCTGCACAAGACCAACAACAACCTGAAGAACAACGCCAAGGCCGTGGCGATGGAACTGCTGCAGGCCCGCATGGCCGACAGCATCGACCTCGCCCTTGTCACCAAGCAGGCCCATTGGAACCTCAAAGGCCCGCAGTTCATCGGGGTCCACCTGATGCTCGACAAGTTCCGCGACGAGCAGGACGAGTGGACCGACATGATGGCGGAGCGCATCACCCAACTCGGCGGCACCGCCCGCGGCACGGTGCAGGAAGTCAACCGCGAGACCAGCCTGCCGCCCTACCCCACGGACATCTACGCCATCGCCGATCACCTCAAGGCGCTGATCGAGCGCTACGCCGCCTGCGCCAACGCCGTCCGCAAGAACATCGAGGACACGGACGAGGCCGGCGATGCCGACACCGCCGATCTGCTCACCGAAGTGTCCCGCGGCTTGGACAAGCAGCTCTGGTTCCTGGAAGCCCACACGCAGGAGCCGTCCGGCACGTTCCGTAACTAAAATGGCGCGGGGCGCCAGCCAAACCGGCCCCCCCCCGGCGCAAACCGGAGCACGAAGCGCTGCAAGCGGCCCGCGCGCG
>CAXUIQ010000488.1:0-1720 GCA_964250815.1 uncultured Acetobacteraceae bacterium | reverse complement strand
CGCCCCGCCCCCAAAAAACAGGGGCGCGCCCCCCAACCCCCCCCCCCCGCCCCGTGCCGAAACCCTTGCCCGGCTGGATGCAGAACACTAGCTTTGCGCCATGCCCGGGAACACACCATGAACGATCTGCTTTCGCCGCTGGACAGCAGCCAACCCAGCGACAGCTACTCCGCCCGCGACATCGAGGTGCTCGAAGGCCTGGAGCCGGTGCGGCGGCGCCCCGGCATGTATGTCGGCGGCACCGACGAGGCCGCGCTGCACCACCTTGCCGCCGAAATCCTGGACAACGCCATGGATGAAGCCGTGGCGGGCCATGCGACCTCCATCGACGTGTCGCTGGAGGCCGGAAACTGGCTGCTGGTCCGCGACAACGGCCGCGGCATCCCGGTCGATCCGCACCCGAAGTTCAAGGGCCTGAGCGCACTCGAAGTCATCCTGACCACGCTCCATTCAGGCGGCAAGTTCGGCGGCAAGGCCTACGCCACGTCCGGCGGCCTGCACGGCGTTGGCAGCTCCGTCGTCAATGCCTTGTCCGACGAAATGGAGGTGGAGGTCGCGCGGGACCGCGTGCTGTGGCGGCAAAGCTACCGGCGCGGCAAGCCGGCGACCAAGCTCACGAACGCCGGGCCGACGCAGAACCGGCGGGGCACCACCATCCGCTTCCACCCGGACCCCGAGATCTTCGGGCCGCTCGCCTTCGTCCCGGCCCGACTCTACCGCCTCTGCCGCTCCAAGGCCTACCTGTTCCGCGGCGTGCGGATTCGCTGGGCGTGCGACCCGCGCCTGCTGGCCGGCACGGCCGACGTGCCGGCGGAGGCGGTGCTGCACTTCCCCGGCGGTTTGCGCGACAGCCTCCAGGAAGACATCGGCGACCTGCCGCGCGCCGTGCCGGAGCTATGGGCCGGCGACGCCGACCTGCCCGCCACCGCGGACGGCAAGACGGGCGGACGGGCCGAGTGGGCGGTGGCTTGGTTGGAGAACGCCGACGGCTTCCTGCATTCCTATTGCAACACGGTCCCTACGGCGCAGGGCGGCACGCATGAGGCCGGGTTCCGCGCGGCGCTGCTGAAAGGTCTGCGCGCCTGGGGCGAGCAGCGCGGCAACCGCCGGGTCGCCCAGGTGACGGCGGAGGACCTGCTGGGCCAGATGGCCGGCAAGCTGTCCGCCTTTGTCCGCGACCCGCAGTTCCAGGGCCAGACCAAGGAGAAGCTGACCAGTCCCGAGGCCGCGCGCCTTGTCGAGACGGCGTTGCGCGACCGCTTCGACCACTGGCTGGCCGGCAACCCGGCCCAGGCCGACAACCTGCTCGCCTTTGCCATCGAGCGCGCCGAGGAACGCCTGCGCCGCCGCGAGGTGAAGGATGTCAGCCGCAAGACCGCGACCCGGCGTCTGCGCCTGCCGGGCAAGCTCGCGGACTGCACGCTGGAAAGCCGGGACGACACGGAAATCTTCCTGGTGGAGGGCGACAGCGCCGGCGGCTCCGCCAAGCAGGCGCGCAACCGCAACACCCAGGCGGTGCTGCCGCTCAGGGGCAAGATCCTCAACGTCGCCAGCGCCAGCGCCGACAAGCTGCGGCAGAACCAGGAGCTGAAGGACCTGATCGAGGCTCTGGGCTGCGGCGTCGGCGACCGGTTCGACCGGAGCAAGCTGCGCTACGGCCGGGTCATCATCATGACGGACGCCGACGTGGACGGCGCGCACATCGCCTCCTTGCTGATGA
>CAXUIQ010000487.1:0-3496 GCA_964250815.1 uncultured Acetobacteraceae bacterium | reverse complement strand
GCCAGGACCCGGCCGGACACGGAAGCGCGCAGGGCTTGGGGGCGCAGGGGCATCGCAGGCGGGACGGCAGCACGCCCGCGCCGCCGCGCGCCACCCGGCGGGCGCAGGCGGGCGGCGAGAGGCCCGGCGTCGCGACCGAAAACATCACAGCAGCTTGCATTCCGGATGCAAACAAAGCTATCACAGGGCTTGCCGAGCTAAAAAAAACCCAAAAGAAGGTGCAATCAAATGGGCGAGGAAGCGGCGCGCGTGGACACGGCGGAGGCGGATGCCTTGCTGGAGCGCAAGATCGACCAAATCCAACCATCGCCAGACTCCCGACGATACATGCGGATCGTCGCCGCCATTGCCGCCATCTGCGGCGGCCTCTACGGCTACGACACCGGCATCATCTCCGGGGCGCTGCTGCTGATCACCCGGGAGTTCCACCTCAGCAACACGCAGCAGGAGATGGTCGCCTCGGCCATCCTCGCCGGCGCGGTGGTGGGCGCGCTCGCCTCCGGCTGGCTGTCGCTGAAATATGGGCGGCGCACCACGGTGAAGGTCGTCACCGCCGTGTTCGTGGTCGGCGCCGTGGCCTGCTCGCTGTCGCCCAGCGTGGGGGCGCTGATCGCGGCCCGGGTGCTCCTCGGCTTCGCGGTCGGCGGCGCCACCCAGGTGGTGCCCATGTACATCTCCGAACTCGCCCCGGCCGGCAAGCGCGGCAACATGGTGACGATGTTCAACGTGGCCATCGGCATCGGCATCCTGTTCGCCAACGTCGTGGGCTCCCTGCTGACGGACGTGTGGAGCTGGCGCACCATGATCGTCATCTCCGCCCTGCCGGCCGCCTTCGTGTTCACGTGCATGTTCTTCCTGCCGCGCAGCCCGCGCTGGGCGGCGGAGAACATCGGCATGGGCGAGGCGGTGGACATCCTGGGCCGGGTGCGCTCCTCCCGCGAGGAGATCCGGGACGAGGTGCACGAGATCCAGGAGGTCGCGCGCCACACCGACCCGCGGACCAAGGGCTGGCACGGCATCCGCCAGCCCTGGGTGCGCCCGGCGCTGGTGGCGGCGCTCGGCGTCGCCTTCTTCACCCAGTTCTGCGGGCTGGAGATGATGATCTACTACACGCCGACCTTCCTATCGAACGTCGGCTTCGGCTCCTCCGCCGCCCTGCTGTCAAGCCTGGGCGTCGCCATCGTGTATGCCGTGATGACCTTCCTGGGCTGCCTTTACGTGGACCGGATCGGCCGGCGCCGCCTGGTGCTGATCACCGCGCCCGGCTCCGCGCTGGCCCTGGTCGGGCTTGGCGTCATGTTCGCGCTCGATGCCAAGACCGGCGCCGCCGGGTGGCTGGTGATCTTCTTCCTGCTGTTGTTCATGATGTTCAACTCGGGCGGCATCCAGGTGGTGGGCTGGCTCCTGGGGTCGGAGATGTTCCCGCTCGGGATGCGCGGCCAGGCCACCAGCCTGCACGCCGCCATGCTGTGGGGCAGCGACCTGCTGGTGACCGGCACCGCGCTCACGCTGGTGCAGCTGATCACGCTGGGGGGCACGATGTGGTTCTACGCCGCGGTGAACCTGGCCTCGTTCCTGTATGTGCTGTTCCTGGTGCCGGAGACCGCCGGGGCCAGCCTGGAGGACATCGAGGGCGCGCTGCGCGCCGGGCGGTTCCGCCCGACCCGCGGGCACACCAGCCTGGCGCGGGCATAGCGGCGGGGCCTGCCCGGGCGGCGTCGGGCTGCGCGCAAGTGCCAGGCGACCGCTGCCGCCTGCCGCGTCGTGGCCGAAGAGGGCGGACAGCCTGCCGTCCGCGAGGTCCGCCCGGCCGCGCCCGCGTGCGGCGTGAGGCCGGTGCCTCCGCCCCGCGCCCCCGCTAAAGCAGCTTGCCCTGGGTCTTGCCCGCTTCCCGGGGCGCGCGCTTGAAGGCCGCGCCCGTGTCCACCAGCGGGATCGCCGGCTTCGCGCCGGCCAGCGCCTGCGCCACCGTGATGATCTGCACGCGCGGGTATTGCCGCCCGGCGGACGTGTGGAAGCCGGCGGCCGCCGCCTCCGTTTCCATGGGGCGGGTCGGCGGCTCCAGGGTCAGGAACACGCCGATGGGCGCCCGCTCGCGGTCCAGCACGCCCTTGAGGTCGCGCACCATGGACACGGTGACGGCGCCGCCCTTGACGCTGACCACCGCGCGCTCCGTGGTCCGGGCGTCCGAGCGGAAGTAGATCAGGCCGTCGATGCCGCCGTCCGCGCCCTTCTTCTTGCCGCCGAAGGGCTGGGCGTCGATCAGGGAGACGGCCCACCACTGGAACTGGTACTTGTCGCGCCGGGCCAGGTCGCGGGCGCCGTCCAGGTCCTGCGGCGTGCCGTGGACGGCGAAGGCGATGCCGGGGAAGGCGTCCTTCAGGCGGCGCTCGATGAGGCTGATGGCGAGGTGGGTGACGTCGATGCCGACCCAGGCGCGGCCGAGCTTCTGGGCGGCGTGGATGGCGGTGCCGCAGCCGCAGAAGGGGTCGAGCACCGTGTCGCCGGGGTTGGAAGAGGCCGACACGATCCTTTCAAGCAACGTGAGCGGCTTCTGGGTTGGGTAGCCGAGCCGTTCCTGCGCCATGGAGTTGACCGGCCTGATGTCGTCCCATACCGAACTGGCAGCAGCGCCTTCCTCGTTCAGGTAGCGTCGGTATTGTATCCGGCCGTCCGGCTTGCGCGGAAACTCCAGCAGCCCGGCGGCGTCCATCTCCGCCATCCGTTCACGGGACACGGCCCAGCCGTTCGGGTGCGGCTTGAAGCCCTTGTAGTCGTAGGTCAGGTTCGGCCGCGGGCTGGGGCTGCGTAGGTCACTGAGCCGGTAACGCCGCCCTTGGGGGTCCTTGTAGCGGTATTTGGAGAGCAGGTAGGCGTCGTCGTGCTTCGCAAACACGCGGTTGAACACGGCGCGGTCGGAACGCGCGTAGAACAGGATGCTGTCGCTGACGTCGGCAAACCTCCGCCGCGCGTCGTTATGGGCCGTGGTGCGCTTCCAGACGATTTCGTTGCGGAAGTTCGTAGGACCGAAAACGGCATCCAGAAGCAGCTTGAGGTAGTGGCTCGCCGTCGGGTCGCAGTGCAGGTAGAGGCTTCCCGTCTCCTTCAACACGCGATGCAGCTCGATCAGCCGAACCGCCATCATGGCCAGATACGCCATCATGTCGTTCTCGCCCAGGAAACCCCGCATCGCCCGCAGCAAGTCCGCCGCCGCCGTGTTCCCCGACCGCATCACCCCGTCGAACGCGCTTTCCGCCTCCTGCCCCCAATGCCACGTGTCCTCGAACGCCTCGATCTGCGCCTGCGACCCGGCGCCGGCGGGCGAGCGGAACAGCACGTTGTAGTTCGCATTCGAGTTGAACGGCGGGTCCAGGTAGATCAGGTCCACGCTCGCGTCCGCGATGCCGTCCCGCAGCACGTGGAGGTTGTCGCCGTAGTAGAGGGCGTTGGTCAAAGGCCGCCTCCGAATCGCGCCGCCCCGTGCGGCAGCATGAAG
>CAXUIQ010000486.1:0-3508 GCA_964250815.1 uncultured Acetobacteraceae bacterium | reverse complement strand
GATGTGGGACGGGCTGGCCGCCATCCTCGCCAGGTGGGCCGGGGACGCGGCAGTGCGCGTGGTGGTGATGACTGGGGCGGGGGACAAGGCGTTCGTGTCCGGCGCCGACATCAGCCAGTTCGGCGAGCGGCGGGGCAGTGCCGACGCGCAGCGTGAGTATGACGCGCAGGTCAGCGCCGGGCGGGCGCAACTGGCCGGCTTCGCCAAGCCGCTCATTGCGCGCATCCAGGGGTTTTGCCTGGGCGGCGGGCTGGGCATCGCCATGCAGGCCGATATTCGATTGGCGGCGGAGGGCAGCAGCTTTGGCATTCCCGCCGCGCGATTGGGCATCGTGTATGGCTTCGACATGACGCGCCGGCTGGTGTCGCTGGTGGGGCACGCGCAAGCCCGGCTGATGCTGCTGACGGGGGAGCGGATCGATGCCGCGGAGGCGCTGCGGATCGGCCTGGTGGACCGGGTGGTTCCGGCGGCCGGGCTGCATGCGGCGGTGGACGCCATGGCGCGCGGCATCGCCGGCAATGCGCCGCTGTCGGTGCGGGGCAACAAGCTGGTGGTGGACCAGGTGCTGCACGACCCGGACGGCCGCGACATGGCCGCGGTGGACGGCGCCGTCGCTGCCTGCTTCGACAGCGCCGATTACCGCGAGGGCCGCACTGCCTTCATGGAGAAGCGCCGTCCGGTGTTCCGCGGCGCCTGATCGACCCGATTCGATTGACCCGACTTGATTGACCCGACTTGATTGACCCGACTCGGGCGACGCCGCTACTGCGCGCGGCTTGCCTGAATGGAGGGGCCGCATGGCCGTGAAGACCGCCGAGACCCTGGACGACGACCCGCTGGACGAGCAACAGGCCAAAGAGGCGCAGGTGGGCGGCGTCGCGGCCGACCGGCTGCGCAGCCTGATCGAGCGGATCGAGCGGCTGGAGGAGGAGCGCAAGGCGCTCGGCAGCGACATCAAGGACATCTTCGCCGAGGCGAAGTCGGCCGGGTTCGATGTCAAGGTCATGCGGCAGATCATCCGCATCCGCAAGCAGGAGCCGGCGGAGGTGGAGGAGCAGGAGTCGCTGCTGGATGTCTATCGTCGCGCCTTGGGCATGTGACGCGCCCGGCGGACGCATGGACGGCGCGGCGCCGACCGGCCTGACGGCGGAGGCCGTCGAGACTCCGGAGGCGCCCGCGCCCGGCGCAGAGCCGGCATCCGCGCCGCGCCCTGTCCCGCTTGCAGCCCCGGGCCGGAGCATCAAGCCGCAACGGGCGGTTTCGGTCCACTTCCCCAAGGCGGCGGGATCGTCGCTCAAGGCCCAGTTCGGCGCCTTGCTCGGTCGGCAGGCATTCTTCGACTACGGCCACGACCCCCTCGCCGTCGCGGACCGGTGCGCCGCCGAGTTCCCGGCCGGGAAGCTGCTGGTCCACGGGCACTTCCACCCGTCGCGCTACGCCGCCACGGAAGGCTATTGGCTGACCTTCCTGCGCCACCCCGTGGACAACCTGCTTTCGATCTACTTCTACTGGCTCGACCTGCCGGACCCGACCCACGGCGTGCATGCCCGGTTCCTCCGCGAGCGGCCCTCGGTCCTGGAGTTCGCGGCGTACCCGGGCATCTCCACCCTGATGTCGGAGACCTATTTCGGGGGGATCGACATGCGCCGGTTCGACTTCATCGGCTTCCACGAGACCCGCGCGGCCGACATCCGCCGGCTCGCCGCCGACCTCGGCCTTCCACTCGCCCCCGAAACCCATGAGAACAGGACGGCGGAAACGCCGGAACGGCACGGCGTGAGGCAGGACCGTTCGCTCCGGCGCCGGCTCGCGGACCTGCTCGCGGCCGACGTGGCCTTCTACGAGCGCCTGCGCCGCTGACGTGCAGGCGCCCCGGCGGCTTTGCGGCGCGACGCGCCGGCGGTCAACCGGCCCGCTGCGCTTCCTGCCCGCCCCCATGCGTCCGCAGCACCTGGGCACGGCGGATCTTGTGGCTGGGCGTCAGCAGGCCGTTCTCGATCGTGAAGGGCGGCACCAGGCGGTGCCGGCGGATGCGCTCGGTGACGGACAGGCGGGCGTTGACCCGCGCCACGGCGTCGCCGACGCTCCGCGCGTCGCCGCCCTCCGCCGGGACCAGCAGGGCCGAGAGCGAAGCCTGGCCGTCCCCGTATGCCACGGCCTGCAGGATTTCCGGCTCCCGCATCAGCAGCTCCTCGATCCGCGCCGGCGACACGTTCTCGCCGCCCGACAGCACGATGATGTCGCGCTTGCGGTCCGTGATGGTCAGCAGGCCGTGGTTGTCGATCCGCCCAAGGTCGCCGGTGTGCAGCCAGCCGTCCCGGATCACCTCCGCGGTGGCCTCGGGCTGGCGCCAGTAGCCGTCCATCACCAGTTCCCCGCGCACCAGGATCTCGCCGTCGCCTGCGATCCGCAGGTCCACGCCCCGCAACGGGCGGCCCACGCTGCCGATCTCCGGGTCGTCCGGCCCGTTGGCGCTGATCACCGGCCCGGCCTCGGTCTGCCCGTAGCCCTGCATCACCACGGGGCCGAGCGCCCGGAAGAAAAGGCCGACCTCCGGATCGAGGCGGGCGCCGCCGGACATCGCCGCGCGGAACCGCCCGCCGAACCGGGCGCGCACCGGGCGCAGCGCCAAGCGGTCCAGCAGCGGCCCGGCGATGCGGTCGGCAAGCGTCGCCTGGCCCTCGGTCCGGCGCAGCCCGGCGGCGAGCGCCCGGTGGAACAGCGCCTGCTTCCACGCCGGCTGCCGCCCGACCTGCTGCAGGACGCGGGCGCGGATCAGTTCCAGCACGCGCGGCACCACCGTCATGATCGTCGGCCGCACCGCCAGCATGTCGGCGGCCAGGTGCTCGGCCCCACGGCTGTACACGATCTCGGTGCCGAGGCTCGGCAGGAAGAACTGGCCCACCGTGTGCTCGTAGGCATGGGAAAGCGGCAGGAACGACAGGTAGGTCTCGTCGCGCAGCCGCAGCGGGCGCACCAGCTCGAAGGCGCCCCGGCAGTTGGACAGGATCGCCCGGTGCGGCAGCATGACCCCGCGGGGCAGGCCGGAGGTGCCGCTGGTGTAGATCAGGCAGGCCAGCGCGCCGGGGGGGATTTCGTCCGCTTCCGCCGCGATGTCGTCGGGCGCAGCGCGGTCGGCTTCCAGCGTGGAGAACAGCAGGCCGCGCCCGGGCTGCATGCACAGCAGGCGGTCCAGCCCGCCGGTCAGCGTGGCGCCGGCCAGCACGCGGTCGGCGAGCGCCGCGGTGGAGGCGACGGCCACCCGCGCGCCGCTGTCCCGCAGCAGGTGCGCGTGGTCCTCCGGCGTGTTGGTGGCGTAGCCCGGCACCGGCACGGCGCGGATCGCCATCAGCGCCGTTTCCAGGATCGGCACCTCCGGACGGCTTTCGCTCACGATCAGCACGCGGTCGCCGGCCGAGACGCCTGCGGCGCGCAGCCCCCGGGCGGCGGACGCGGCGCGCCGGGCGAACTCGCCCCAGGACACGCCGTGCCACGCGCCGTCCCGCCA
>CAXUIQ010000485.1:0-3510 GCA_964250815.1 uncultured Acetobacteraceae bacterium | reverse complement strand
CGCAGGATGTTGGTCAGTTGCAGGGCGCGGCCCAGGTGCCAGGCCACTTGGTCGGCCGCCGGCGAAGCGTCGCCGAAGGCGCGGACCGACAGGCGACCGACCGCTGCGGCCACCCGGTCGCAATACAGGTCCAGCTCCGCAAGGTCTGGTGCCACGATCACGGTTTCCGCATCCATCTGCATGCCGTCGATCACCGCCATGAAGTCGTCCTGGCGCAGGGCGTAGCGTTGCACGGCCGGAAGCAGCACCCGGGTCACGGCGTCCTCCGCCCGGCCGGCATACAGCCCGGCGATCCGGCCGCGCCACGCCGCGAGGCCGGCAATCTTCTCGCCCGGCGGCCCCGGCTCGTCCGCCACGTCGTCCACCATGCGGCAGAAGGCGTAGATCGCATACATCGCCGCCCGCCGGTCGGCAGCCAGCACCTTCATGCCGCGATGAAAGGAGGTGCCGGCGCGCCGCACCAACGCCTCGACCTCCCGCAAGTCGGACGCCGCGGCGCCGAGCGGGGTCACGCCGCCCATCGCAGCGCCGCAAGCAGGCTGAATGCGGCGTCGGCCTTGCGCGGCTTGACCCGGGTCGCCACCGGGTCGCCCTGGCGCAGGCGCCGGGCCAGCCGGCGGGACAGCCCCAGGATGACGGCGACCTCCACCCGCAGCCGGCGGTCCCGCGTCCGGCGCGGCAGGTCCGCGGCCTGCACGTTCAGTTGGTCCACGTGGTCGAGCAGCCGGTTGAACACCGCCCGCAGCCCGGGCGTTTCCGCCGGCCCGGCCAGGTCGGCCACGCGGCTCCCGGCCGCGGCCAGCATGTCCTCCGGTAGGTAGCAGCGGTCGAGCGCGGCCAGGTCCTTCGCGCCGTCCTGCAAGTGGTTCAGCACTTGCAGCGCGGCGCAAAGCGGGTCGGACGGCGCGTGGGTGGCCGGGTCCTCCCCGTGCAGGTCCAGCACATGACGCCCGACCGGCATGGCGGACAGGCGGCAGTAGTCGTGCAACTCCTGCCAACTGGCGTAGCGCCGCTTGGCCGCATCCTGGCGGAAGGCGGCCAGCAGGTCCTGGGCGTGGCGCGGGGTCACGCCGGTCTGCGCGAGGCTGGCGCGAAGGGCCGCGCCGCTGGGCGAGCCGCCGTCCACCTGGCCGAGCAGCACGGCCTCCATCCGGTCGAGCCGGGCGATCTTGTCCGCCGGTTCCAGCGCCGGGCTGTCGGCGATGTCGTCGGCGTTGCGGGCAAAGGCGTAGAAGGCGTGGACGTGGGGGCGCAGCGCCGGGCGGATCAGCGCGGAGCCGACCGGGAAGTTCTCGTCGCCGCGGTCCTTGCCGGACCAGGTTTCGACGGAGTCGAGCGCCGCGCTCACGCCCCAGCCCCTCCGTAGGCCCGGCGCTTCCACACGACGCCGCGGCCCCGGTGGTGGTCGATGGCGGAGCCGATTGTCGCGGCCAGGTAGAAGCAGGCGATGCCCGGCAGCGCCAAGGCCCAAAGCGGCAACTGGCGGAACCGCCGCAGCGTCGGCAGGAACGACGCCATCGACCCGGCCCAGGCCACCGCCCCCATCCACCGCGCCGCCCCGTGCCCGAACAGCGCCAAAACCGGCGGCGCCAGCCACACCAGAGCCAGGCCCAGCACGGTGCCGAGCAGGATGGGGGGCGAGAACCGCAACTGCACGTAGGCGGTCCGCGCCACCATGCGCCACACGTCGGCGGCGCCGGGGTAGGGCCGCACGCTGCGCGCCAGGCGGCTGTGGCCGAGCCAGATGCGCCCGCCGCGCTTCACCGCCGCCGCCAGCGCCACGTCGTCGATCAGCGCACCGCGCACCGCCTCGATCCCGCCGATGCGGTCCAGCGCGCGGCGGCGCAACAGGACCGTGCCGCCCGCCGCCGCCGCCGTCTCGCGCGTCGGGTCGTTCACGGAAGCGAAGGGGTAGAGCAGTTGGAAGAAGAACACGAAGGCCGGCACCAGCGCGCGCTCCGCCATGCTCGCGCAGCGCAGCTCGACCATCTCGGACACGAGGTCGAGGCCGTCCCGCTCGGCCTTGGCCACGAGGGTCGCGACGTGCGCCGGGTCATGGACGATGTCGGCGTCGGTCAGCAGCACCAGCCCGGCCGTCGTGCGGGCAACGCCCTGCGACACCGCCCAAAGCTTGCCGCTCCAACCCGGCGGGCGCGGCTTGCCGTCGAGCACCACAAGTCGCGGCTCGGCCTCGCCGCGGTCGATCAGGCTGCGCGCAATCGCCCCGGTGCCGTCGCTGCTGTTGTCGTCCACCACGACCACCCGCAGCCGCCCGGGGTAGTCCTGCGCCAGAAGGGAGCGCAGCGCGTCGCCGATGCCCTCCGCCTCGTCGCGGGCGGGGACCACGACATCCACGTCGGGGAGCGCCGCCGGGCGCACGGGTGTGAGCACCGGGCCGGCCTGCCAGAACCGTCCGTGCAGCGCCAGCAGGTACGCCCAGGCAAGCAGCGCCACGGCCGCGAGCGCCGTCATGCCGGCAGCCACCCGGCGCCGCGGAACCAATCAACCGCGTCCGCCACCGCCTGCCGCGCCGGGCGGGGCGCGTAGCCGAGTTCGGCGACGGCCTTGGCCGGGCTGAAGAACATGCGCTTCTTCGCCATCGCCAGCATCTCCCGCGTCACCAGCGGCTCGATGCCGAACGCCCGGGCGGCACCCTCCATGCCGAGCGCCACCGGCCACAGCAGGCCGTGCGGCAGCCGGGCGCGGCGCGGGGTGCGGCGGCCCATCACGTCATCGACCATCGCGAGCAGCTCCGGCATCCCGAGGTCGTGCCCGCCCAGGATGTAGGCCTCCCCGATCCGCCCGCGCTCCAGCGCCAGCACGTGCCCCGCCGCCACGTCGTCCACGTGGACGATGTTCAGCCCGGTATCGACGTAGGCCGGCATCCGCCCGGCGGCGGCGTCCAGCACCATCTTGCCGGTCGGCGTCGGCTTGATGTCGCGGGGGCCGACCGGGGTGGACGGGTTCACGATCACCACCGGGGCGGCGTGGTCCCGCACCAGGTCGCGCACCGCCTGCTCCGCCAGGTATTTGGAGCGCTTGTAGGCGCCCACGATGCCGTCGGGGTGGACCGGCGTGTCCTCCGTGCCCGGCGTGCCGTCGCCGACCAGGCCGAGGGCGGCGACGCTGCTGCAATACACCATGCGCTCCGCCCCGGCGCTGGCGGCGGCCAGCAGCAGGGCGCGGGTGCCGTCCACGTTGGCGGCCAGCATCGGCGCCGGGTCGGGCACCCAAAGCCGGTAGTCGGCGGCGACGTGCACCACGTAGCGGCAGCCCGCGACCGCGGCCTTGAGCGACGCCGGGTTCCGCAGGTCGCCCTCCGCCAGCTCCGCCGGAAGGTCCGCGATGTTGCGCCGGTCGCCGCCGGGCCGCACCAGCAGGCGCAGGCTGTGGCCGCGGCCGTGCAGGGCGCGGGCGACGGCGGACCCCACGAACCCCGTGGCGCCGGTGACGAGCGTGGGCTGGGTGGGCGGCACGGAGACTCCTGGACGGCGAGTCGTGGTCTATAGC
>CAXUIQ010000484.1:0-3516 GCA_964250815.1 uncultured Acetobacteraceae bacterium | reverse complement strand
CGGTGGTCCACAGGGGCGGGCGGCACGGTACGCGCCTCCTTGGCCCGCACCGCGGCGCTGCTGACCGGCTTGCCGCCGGGCGACGCCCGCCCGCTCGCGCCGGAAACGCCCGGCGATTTTGCGGACGGCACCGAGGACACGGCCTGGGGACCGGCGCTGCGGCTCCGGCCGCCCGGCGAGGTCGAGGGCGCGCCGATGCGCTGGCGCCGGCCCGCAGCACCCTTGGGATCGGCGGCGGCATCCTGGGCGGCATGACGGCGCATTCTCCCATTGATGTGAGGACCGGGGCACGCGGCCGGCCGGAACCGTCCGTTTCGGAAGCCCGTTGACCGGCCGGCGCGGGACAAGCGCCATGAAAGGGAGACGACATGGCCGATGGAGAACTCAAGGTGCTGGTCGCGCAGGGCCTCCAGGCCCTCAAGGCCGGCGGCGAGGTGGCGAAGAAGGCCACCGCCGAAATCGAGAACGATGCCAGCCACCCCGAACTGAAAGCCGCCCTGCAAGCGGGCAACAGGACATCCGAGCAGTGGGCGCAGCGCATCGCCCAGGCGCTCGGGGAGACCGGCGGCGCGGAGGACACCGGCAACCCGGTGATGGAAGCGCTTTACGAGGTCAGCAAGAAGATCCGGCAGAAGGCGCCGGATGCCACCACGCGGGATCTCGGCATCATCGCGGCCGGGCAGCTCGCCCTGCATTACTGGATCGCGGCGTTCGGCACGCTCGGCAACTACGCGGAGAAGCTGGGCATGGGCCAGGCCGCGCAGAACATGCGGACCTCGCTTGAGGAAGCCAAGCAGGCGGACCAGCAGCACACCGCCCTGGCGGAGAAGGTGCTGGGCGCGGGCTGACCGCCGCGGGGCCCGCCGGCACCGCCCCCGGCCACCGGCCGGTGCCCGGGGGCGCTTGGATCGGGGGGCCGGGCCTCGCCTATGCCGCGACCGGCGCGCTGATGACCGGGATCAGGCCCAGGTGCGGCGACAGGTCCAGGTTGAAGCCGGCCGCATCCCGCGCTGCCGTGCGTTGCGCCAGGGCGTTGATGTGCTCCTGGCTGTTGGCGAATGCCACCAGCAGGTCCGCGCGGCTGAACCCGCCGGAGGACAGCGCGCCCAAGTACAGCGCCTCCCCGGCGGCGTCGGGCACGCGGTGCAGGGTGTTCTCGTAGAAGGCATCCACCAGCGCCTTGTCGGTGGGCGCGGCGCCGTAGCGGTTGACGAACTCGGGCGACGCCATGAAGGACATCGCCACCGTTTGCAGGCTGGCGCCGTTGATGACCGCCGCGGTGTCTGCGGCAAAGCCGCCGGGGTCCGCGTCGCGGGCGAACGCGGCGTCGTACAGCCGGGCCACCTGGGCCTCCGCGGTGCCGGCGTAGGCGATGTTGGGATCGCTGTTCAGGCGGCCCCGCTCCTCCTCGCTGTCGGCGACGCCGGCCAGGACCGTGCCGCGGCTGACGCCCCGCCTGAGCGCGTCCTCGAGCAGCGCCACCCCGGCGGCGTCGCCCGCCCGGCCCAGCACGTTCTGGTACAAGGCGCCCACGAAGTCTGCGTTGTTCAGCGCGCCATAGCGGTTGGCGAACTCGGCGGACCCCACGAAGCCGTCGCCGATCTGGGCAAGCGTGGCGCCGGCCCGCAGCGCGCCGTATTGCGCGACCAGCCCGGCGCCGTCCGCAGCGCGGCCGAAGGCGGCGATGTAGAGCCGGGCGACCTGGTGCTCGCCCAGTTCCTGGTCCGTCAGCGCGGGAACCCCGGAGTCCCGCAGCAGCGCCACGTCGAGCGGCTGCAGGCTGCCGGCAGGCTGGGTGATGCTGTCGGCGGCGGCACGGCCGGCATAGGTGCTGTCGGTGTCGTAGAAGTTGACCGGGACCGGGCGCCTGAAGGCCGCCCAGGCGTTCGGGCCGTAGTCCAGCGACCCCACCGGGAGGCTGTTGGGCACCGTCTGCACCAGGCGGTCGTACACGGACACCACCTTCTTGCCGATCGGCTGCGCGAAGGCGCCTGCGACCGGGCCGGTGATGACGATGCCCCCGGTGGACTTGATGCCGAGGGCGTGGCCGAATTCCCGCTCCACGGCGCCGAGGTCATCGGTGATCGGGCGGGTGCCGTTGATGTAGTTGTTGTCGATCGTCAGCGTGAGCGCGACCGGGGTGGTGCCGTAGGCGCGCCCGGCCACCGCGAGGCCCAGGGCCGGCGCAACGACGGTGGGGTTCGCCACCGTCCCCGGCTGCCCGCCGCCCACCGTGGTCAGCGGGGAGAAGTCCAGGCTGGCATCGCCGGCCACCGTGCTGCCGAACTGCACGGTGACGGCGTAATTGCCGAAGGTGACGTCGAAATGCGACAGCCAGGCGGCAAAGGCCTGCTGCACCAGGTTGTACGCCGGGATGGCGGCGCCGCCGGGAAACGGGCTGAACTGAATGCTCAGAGATGCGGCCATGGCACGTTCCCCGGTTTGTTGCCGCTTATGGCACGGAATGCGTGCCGGGTCATTTTGTAACGGTGCATTCGCGCAAAGGTGCGCGTGACGGGACGCCGTGTTCCCGCAACGCTTGACATCCGGCCCAACATCCGCAAATGAACGTTCATTCGCATCCAGGCCCGCCCGTGTCGCAAGCCGTCCAGCACTCTCCCCGCCAGCGCATCATCGACGCCGCCGTGGCCTGCTTCGCCCGGGCCGGCTTCCACGGCGCGTCCATGCAGGCGATCTGCGCCGAGGCGGGGATGAGTCCCGGGGCGCTTTACCGCTACTTCCCCAGCAAGGTCGCCATCATCGCCGCCATCGCCGAGGCCGAGCGCGTCCAGCACGCCGCGTTCTTCGAGCGCATGGCGGAGGCCGACGACCCGGTGGAGGCGCTCGCCAGCATCGGCATCGACAAGCTGGAGGAACTCCTGACCAGCCCGAACGCCGCGCTTGCCGCCGAAACCATGGCGGAGGCCATCCGCAACCCGGACGTCCGCGACATGTTCGACCGCAACATCCGCGAGGCCCGGGCGGCCGTCGTCGCGGCGCTGCGGCGCGGCCAGGCCCGCGGCGCCGTCGATCCCGCGCTCGACGTGGAAACCGCGTGCCAGCTCATCATGGCGATGGGCGACGGCCTCACCGTGCACCAGGCGCTCGACCCCACGCTCACCGGCGCGCGCTTCCGCCCGGTGCTGCAACTGCTGCTCCGCCGCTTCCTGCGGCCCCAGAAAGCGCATGAGGGGACGCCGACATGATCCGCCTGGTGCTCGCGGCCCTGC
The DNA here is from genome assembly GCA_964250815.1 of uncultured Acetobacteraceae bacterium. GTDB lineage: Bacteria > Pseudomonadota > Alphaproteobacteria > Acetobacterales > Acetobacteraceae > CAHJXG01. Next base: position 286 of record CAXUIQ010000484.1, on the reverse strand, counting down.
TGCTGGCCTTGCCGGCGCGCGCCGCCCCGGCGCCGGGCGCGGAGCCTAAACCGCCTTCTGTTACCGTTGTAGCCGCCACGGCCGGGCCGATCGCCGAGACCGCCGTGCTCACGGGCACGCTGGTGCCAAAGGAGGAGGTCATGGTCAGCCCGGAGGTCGAGGGCTTGGCGCTGACCGAAATCCTGGCCGAGGAGGGCGACGCCGTTTCGGCCGGGCAGGTGCTGGCCCGGCTGTCGCGCGACGTGCTGGACGCCAGCATCGCGCAGAACGCGGCGCAGGTCAGCCG
>CAXUIQ010000483.1:0-3517 GCA_964250815.1 uncultured Acetobacteraceae bacterium | reverse complement strand
GTCGTGTCCTTCTTGCCCCGCCCGCCAAACGCCGCAGCGCTCGCCGGCGGCGCCGGCAGCCCAAGGTCCAGCGCCTCCAGCCGCCGGATCTCGTCGCGCAGCCGGGCCGCGGTCTCGAATTCCAGGTCGGCGGCGGCGGCGCGCATCCGCTTCTCCATCTCGGCGATGGAGGATTTCAGGTCCTTTCCGACGAACTCCGTGACGCCCGCGTCCTTCACCGGAGCGACGGTCACGTAGTCCTGCTCGAACACCGATTGCAGCGCCTCGCCGATGTGGCTGCGCACGCTGGTCGGCGTGATGCCGTGGGCCTCGTTCCACGCGCGCTGCTTCGCCCGGCGCCGCTCCGTTTCCTCGATGGCGGCGCGCAGGCTGCGGGTCATCACGTCCGCATACAGGACCACCCGGCCGTCCACGTTGCGCGCCGCCCGCCCGATGGTCTGGGTGAGCGAGGTCTGGCTGCGCAGGAACCCTTCCTTGTCCGCGTCCAGGATCGCCACCAGCGCGCATTCCGGGATGTCCAGTCCTTCCCGCAGCAGGTTGATCCCCACCAGCACGTCGAACACGCCAAGCCGCAGGTCGCGGATGATCTCGATGCGCTCCAGCGTGTCCACGTCCGAGTGGAGGTAGCGCACCTTGATGCCGTTCTCCGTCAGGTATTCCGTCAGGTCCTCCGCCATGCGCTTGGTGAGCGTGGTGACCAGGATGCGGCTGCCGCGGGCGATCACCACCCGGGCTTCGGCCAGCAGGTCGTCCACCTGGCGCTCGACGGGACGCACCTCCGTCACCGGGTCGATCAGGCCGGTGGGGCGGATCACCTGCTCGGCAAAGGCCCCCCCGGTGCGCTCCATCTCCCAAGGGCCCGGCGTGGCGCTGACGAAGACCGTCTGCGGGCGGAAGCTGTCCCATTCCTCGAAGCGCAGCGGGCGGTTGTCCAGGCAGGACGGCAGGCGGAAGCCGAACTCGGACAGGATGCCCTTGCGCGCCGCGTCGCCGCGCGACATGCCGCCGATCTGCGGCACGGTGACGTGGCTCTCGTCCACGATCAAGAGCGCGTTCTCCGGCAAGTACTCGAACAAGGTCGGCGGCGGCTCGCCCGGCTTGCGCCCGGACAGGTAGCGCGAGTAGTTCTCGATCGACTTGCAACTTCCCGTGGTCTCGATCATCTCCAGGTCGAAGGTGCAGCGTTGCTGCAAGCGCTCGGCTTCCAGCAGTTTGCCTTCCGCCGTGAACTGCGCAAGGCGCTGCTGCAACTCGACCTTGATGTCCTTGACCGCCTGCGCCAGCGTCGGGCGCGGCGTCACGTAGTGGCTGTTGGCGTAGATGTGCACGTGGTCCATCGACCCCGTCAGCTCGCCGGTCAGCGGGTCGAACTCGCGCAGGCTCTCGATCTCGTCGCCGAACAGGGTGACGCGCCAGGCGCGGTCCTCCAGGTGGCTCGGGAACACGTCGATGGTCTCGCCGCGCAGGCGGAAGCTGCCGCGGGCGAAGGCCATGTCGTTGCGGCGGTACTGCAACTCCACCAGGGCGCGGGCCAGCGTGTCGCGGTCGATCCGCCCGCCGGCCTCCAATTTCACCACCATGCGCCCGTAGGTCTCGACCGAGCCGATGCCGTAGATGCAGGACACGGAGGCCACGATCACCACGTCGTTGCGCTCCAGCAGCGCCTGGGTGGCGCTGTGGCGCATCCGGTCGATGGCCTCGTTGATCTGGCTGTCCTTCTCGATGTACGTGTCGGTGCGGGGGACGTAGGCCTCTGGCTGGTAGTAGTCGTAGTAGCTGACGAAGTACTCCACGGCGTTGTCGGGGAAGAAGCCCTTCATCTCCGCGTAGAGCTGCGCCGCCAGCGTCTTGTTGGGTGCCAGCACAAGCGTCGGGCGCTGGATCGCCTCGATCACCTTGGCCATGCTGAACGTCTTGCCCGACCCGGTGACGCCCAGCAGCACCTGGTCGCGCTCGCCCTGCCGGATGCCGGCGGTCAGCTCCCCGATCGCCGTCGGCTGGTCGCCAGCGGGCTGGTACTCGGACACCACGCGGAGCGGCTTGCCGTCCGGCTTGGCCGGCTGCTTCTTGGGCTTGAAGGCGACGGGCGGCGCTGCGGCGATCTGGCGGTCGAGGGTCGTTGACATCGCCCTCAGATGGCAACGGCCGGGTGCGGCGTCGAGGGGGCGGCGGCCCGTTCCACCCGCCGCGCCAGGTCCTCGATCCCCTTGTCCACGATGCCGAGCGAGCGCAGCCCGTCCCGCGTGCGGAACAGGTAGTCGGCCGAGCTGCCCAGCGCGCCCCGTGCGGAGGCGAGGCGACGCACCACGTCCTCCCGCGCCAGGCCGCCGGCATAATGCTCGCAACTGCGCCGGATGGTGAATGCGATGGCGGTGCCGAACGGCGCACGGTCCGCGCCGCGCACCCGCACCCAGCGCGGCTGGTAGCTGCCGGCCAGCATCTCGCGCCGCCAAAGCAGCGCCAGTTCGTCGGCCATCAGCGCCTTCGGCACGTGGAACGCCGCCCCCGTGCAGGCGCCGCCGCGGTCGAGGCCGAGCACCAGCCCGGGGTTCGCCGGCGTGCCGCGCCCGGCCTGCGTCGAAAGGCAGAAGGAGCGGTGCCAGCCATATACGCGGGCCAGGCGGCGCCCGTCGTAGTGCAGCGCCGGGTTCCAGATCAGCGAGCCGTAGGCGAACAGCCACACGCCGTCGCCGTCGCAATCCCGCGGGCGCTGGGCCAGGGTCGCCGCCAGCGACGCCGCGCGCTCCGCGTCGGTGAGGATGCGCATGTCGGGCGCCCCGGCAGCCACCATGCGGCGCAGGGCATCGCCTTGCAGCGCTTCCCGGGTGATCACGTGGGCATCTTTGGTCACGGCAAGGACTTCGCAGTTTCCACGGTGTTTGCAAGTTCCAGAAAGTTTGCCTGCAAAGATTCTGCAAATTCCAGGCCAGCCGCCGCGTGCCGGGCGGTCTGGCATGCGTTGCAACCTTTACCAGCCGGGGGTCGAGGGAAGAAGCCCACGCCGTCCGGCAAATCGCCGGCACGCGCCCTGTTGCGGGTTGCAAGCTTCATCGGACTGACACACGCAACCGGAAGCCGGGCGGGCACGTTGCCCGGAACGCGGATTGGGTCCAACGTGGCGTCCGGGTCAACGGCAATCTTTATTTCCAGTTCCGGAGGGGGCATCATCCGGCCTGTCACCATCCGCCCGGCGCCGGGCATGGGAGCCGTCGCCGCCTCGCGCAAGCGGGGCCGCCGGCGCCCCGGTGACCCGCCGCACGGCCCGTCCGCCACAGTTCAGCGTGAGGAATACAGCCCATGGCAGCAGACGGCGACAAGGTCGCACAGACCGGGACAGCGCAAGCCGGCATCGACAAGCTTTGCATCGACACCATACGCACCCTGTCGATGGACGCGGTGCAGAAGGCCAAGTCGGGCCATCCCGGCACGCCGATGGCCCTGGCGCCCGTCGCCTACACGCTGTGGCAGGACGTGCTGCGCTTCGACCCCATGGACCCGACCTGGCCCAACCGCGACC
>CAXUIQ010000482.1:0-3525 GCA_964250815.1 uncultured Acetobacteraceae bacterium | reverse complement strand
CCGGGCGGACCCTGCCGGCGGCGCTCCGTGTTGCGACCCGGCGCGCGCCTACGCCGGCGGAGCTGGCCGACCTTCTCTTCGCCTTCCGCATCTGCAAGCACGTCAAGTCCAACGCGATCGTTTATGCCAGAAGCCGGGCTACGGTCGGCATCGGCGCCGGGCAGATGAGCCGGGTGGACAGCGCGCGCATCGCCGCGTGGAAGGGCGCCGAGGCCGCCCGCGCCGCTGGGTTGGGCGAAGCTTTGACGGCGGGCAGCGTCGTGGCGTCCGACGCCTTCTTCCCCTTCGCGGACGGCCTTGAAGCTGCCATTGCCGCCGGCGCCACCGCGGTGATCCAGCCCGGCGGCTCCATGCGGGACCCCGAGGTGATCGCGGCGGCGGACGCGGCGGGGGTCGCAATGGTGCTGACGGGCATGCGCCACTTCCGGCACTGACCGCCGCCGCGCCGGGTCAGTCGAACATGTCGGGCTGCGTCGCCGCGATCTGGTCATACAGCGTCTGGAAGTGCAGCCAGCCGATGAAGTCGTTGCCGACGTGCTCGCGGCTGTAGCGGGCGCTCTTCTCCGGCACCACCTGCGGCTTGACACCCGACGCTTCGACCAGGAGCTGCACCTGGCAGCAGCGCTCCAGCGCGATGAACCAGAACGCCGCGTCGTCGATGCTGTGGCGGCTCGCGGTCAGCAGCCCGTGGTTCTGGTGCAGCGCCGCGCGGTTCTTGCCGAACGCCTCGGCGACCGAGTTGCCCGACTTCTTCTCCACCGCGACCGCGCCCGCCGACGCGCCGATCACCACGTGGTTCTCGTAGAAGCACGCCGCGTCCTGGCTGATCATGTCGAGCGGACGCCCGGTGGCGCACCAGGCGGTGCCGTAGGTCGTGTGGGCGTGGCACATCGCCACGATGTCCGGATGCGCTTCGTGGACGGCGGAGTGCAGCACGAACCCGGCGCGGTTGATCGCGTGCCGGCCCTCGACCACGTTGCCGGCGTGGTCGGCCAGCACCAGGCTCGACACCTTGACCTGCGAGAAGTGCACGCACATCGGGTTGGTCCAATACAGCTCCGGACGCCCGGGGTCGCGCACGGTCAGGTGCCCGGCGAAGCCGTAGTCGAAGCCGTGCATCCCGAACGCCCGCGTAGCCGCGACCAGGTGCTGCTTGCGGTAGTCCCGCTCCTCCGCATGGGTCGCGAAGCTGGGCCGCTCGGGGAAGACCAGCCCCGGCTGTTCTGGTTGGTAGATCGAGATGCGCTGGTCCAACGTGTCCAGCATGGCGGTTCTCCTTCCCTCTTGGCTTTGCCACTGGCTATGTGGCCGGTCCTGCCGAGGTCCGATATGGCGGAGCGCCAGGGCACCATGCAAGGCCGACGTCAGCAGTCCTGCCTTGTACTCCACGGCAATTTGCGGCATTCCTGAGCCATGACCCCCACCCCCCTCGGCTGGCAGGACCGCATCGACCACTACGTCCGGCAGACCGGCTTTCCCCGCAGCCTGTTCTTGAGCGAGGATGGCCGCGTGGTCGGGACCTGGATCATGGGCAACGACTACCGGGTCAGGTCCAGCTACTACGGCGGGTATCCAGCGGGCTACCTGCGCCGGGTGCGCGCCCTGTTCCCGGACAAGCGAAGCGTCCTGCACCTGTTCAGCGGCAAGGTCGATCTTGCCGCCTGCCCTGGCGACACCGTGGACCTCAACCCGGCACTCCATCCCACCTACTTGGACGACGCGCAGCGCCTAGCCTCCGTGCCCCTGGGCCGCTACGACCTCGTCCTGGCCGACCCACCCTACAGCATCGAGGATTGCGAGCACTACGGCACCAGCATGGTGAAGCGGAACCGGGTCATGCGGGCGCTGGCCGGGTTGCAGGAGGGCGCGCACGTGGTCTGGCTCGATCAGGTGCTGCCCATGTACCGGAAGGACACGTTCGCCGTCGAGGCCGTGATCGGGATGGTCAAGAGCACCAACCACCGTTTCCGGGTGGTCACGATCTTCCGGCGGTGATCGCCTCGGCACCCTCCTGTCCGCCCTCCGCCGCTTCCCGCATCGCCGCCCACACGGCCGCCACGTCCGAGCGCTCCGTCGGCTCGGCGCCGACCGACACCCGCACCATCCAGCGCCCACCAACCGTCGCCGGGGTCAGGTAGGCCGCGCCGGACTGGTTGACCCGCTCGGCCCAGGCGCGCGTGTGCGCGTCGAGAGCGTCGCCGGCCAGACCGGGCAGCTCGTGCCGCACGCAGACCGTTTGCAGCGGCACCGGCGCGACCACCGTCCAGCCCGGCGTCGCCGCCACCTCCTCCGCAAGCCAGGCCGCGTTGGCGAGGTCGCGGCGCAGCCGGGCGGCCAGTCCCTCGATGCCCTGCTCGCGGATCAGGAACCAGAGCTTCAGTGCCCGGAACCGCCGCCCGAGCGGGATGCCCCAGTCCCGCAGGTTGCGCACCTGGCCGTCCACGCCGCTTTGCAGGAAGCTCGGGTTGGTGGACATGACCCGGACCAGGTGCCCGGGGTCGCGCACGTAATACAGCGAGCAATCGAATGGCGCGCCCAGCCACTTGTGCGCGTTGACCACGACGCTGTCCGCGGCCTCGATGCCGTCCCACAGATGCCGCATCTCCGGCAGGACCATGGCGCTGCCGGCCATCGCGGCATCGACGTGCAGCCAAACGCCATGGCGCACCGCCACGTCGGCGATGCCCGCCACCGGGTCGATCGCCGTGGTCGCCGTGGTGCCGGTGGTCGCCACGACTGCCGCCGGCCGCAGACCGGCCCGGCGGTCCTCCGCGATCATGGCCTCCAATGCGTCGGGCCGCATCGCGTGGGCGCGGTCGCAGGGCACCAGCCGCACCGTGTCGCGGCCCCACCCGGCCAGCAGCGCCGCCTTGTCCACGGAACTGTGGCTCTGCGCCGAGACATAGACGGTCAGAGGCGACGGCTCCGCCTGCAACCCACCACGGGCCAGGGCGAAGCCGGTCGCCCGCTCCCGCGCGCAGATCAGCGCGACCAGCGTGCTGGTGGAGGCGGTGTCCTGGATGACGCCGCTCCATGCGGCGCTTAGCCCAAGCATCTGCCGCACCCAGTCGGTCACGACGTCTTCCAACTCGGTGAGCGCCGGGCTGGACTGCCAGGACAGGCCGAGCACGCCGAGGCCCGTGCTGGCGAGGTCGCCGAGTACGCCGGACAGCAGCGCATTGGCCGGGAAATAGCCGAAGAAGCGGGGGTGCTGCCAATGCGAAAGGCCCGGCACCACCAGGCGCTGGAGATCCTCGATCACCCGGTCAAATGGTTCGGGATGGCGCGGCGGCTCGGAAGGGAGCAGGGCGCGCACGGCACCGGGTGGGCTGGCCGCCATGACCGGCTGCGCTGGGAGAGTCGCGCGGTAGTCGGCGATCAGGTCGATCAGGCGGTGCCCGTGGGCACGGAACTCGTCAGGGGTCATGGCGCCTCCGCTTGCACGCGGCGCCAAGCTTGTCCAGAGAGGGCGGCATGTCTCCACCGAGACATGCCGCCATAGGTCACGCTACACGGTGCGGCCCG
>CAXUIQ010000481.1:0-3526 GCA_964250815.1 uncultured Acetobacteraceae bacterium | reverse complement strand
GCGTTCAACGCCACCGTCAGCACCATCCGCCTGGCGGACCCACAGGGCGCCGCGCAGGCCGAGGTCGTCGTGACCGCGTTCCAGCTCGCGGGCGCGGCACCCGGCAGCCGTCCGGTGACGTTCGCGGTGAACGGCGGCCCGGGATCGGCGTCCGCCTGGCTGAACCTCGGCGCGATCGGGCCGTGGCGGCTGCCGATGGCCGGCGACACCAGTCCCAGCATGCGCCCGGCTCTGGTGGACAACGCCGACACCTGGCTCGACTTCACCGACCTCGTGTTCATCGACCCCGTGACCACCGGCTACAGCCGGGTGCTCGGCGGCGACGACGTGCGGCGGCGCATGCTGTCGGTGGAGGGCGACATCGACACGCTGGCCAACGTCGCGCGCCGCTGGCTGGAGGCCAGCAACCGGCTGCAATCGCCGAAGTTCATCGTGGGCGAAAGCTACGGCGGGTTCCGCGGGCCGAAGCTGGCGCGGGCGCTGCTGGACGGGCAAGGGATAGGGGTCAGCGGGCTGGTGCTGGTCTCCCCGGTGCTGGACTTCAACGGGCGGGACGCGCCGTGGGACCCGATGCGCTGGGTGGCCCGGCTGCCGTCCATGGCCGCCGCCGCCCGCGGCGCCGCGGGCCGGGCGGAGGTGAAGGATGCCGAAAGCTACGCCATGTCCGACTACCTGCTGGACCTGGTGCGCGGCGAGCACGACGCCGCGGCCGTCGAGCGGGTCAGCAGCCGTGTGGCGGCGCTGACCGGCCTCGACCCGGCGCTGGTGCGGCGGCGGGCGGGCAAGGTGGACATCGGCACCTTCACGCGGGACCGGGAGCCGGGCCGGGTCGCCAGCCCCTACGACGCGACGGTTTCGGCCACCGACCCGTTTCCGGCGGCGTCGAACGACAACTCGCCCGACGCCATCCTGGACGCGCTGCGCGGACCCGTCACCAGCGCCATTCTGGACGTGTACGCGACGCGGCTGGACTGGAAGCCGGGCGGCTGGCCGGGCCGCCGCTACGAGCTGCTGAACGAGGCCACGGCGCACGAATGGGACTACGGCCGCGGCAACGCCCGGCCGGAGGTGCTGACCCCGTTGCGGCAGTTCCTGGCGCTCGACCCGGCGGCGCACGTGGTGGTGGCGCACGGGCTGACCGACCTCGTCACGCCATACCTCGCGAGCCAGATGCTGCTGGACCAGGTGCCGGACGCGGGCGGCGACCGCCTGCAGCTCCGCGTGTATGGCGGCGGGCATATGTTCTACACCCGGGACGCCTCGCGCGCCGCGCTTCATGCCGACGCGGAGGCGATGGTCGCCGCATCGCTGGCCGCCAAGCCGGACCGGGCGGCCACGGCCCCGCCCAGCGCGGCAGCCGAGTGAATCCTGGTCCCAACAAAGGACACGCCCATGCAGATAGCCGGCCACGTCTTCATCGTCACCGGCGGCGCGTCCGGCCTCGGCGCCGCGACCGCCCGCATGGTGGTTGACGCCGGCGGCCAGGTCGTGATCGCCGACGTGAACCGCGCGGCCGGAGAGGCGATGGCGCAGGAGCTGGGCGCCGCCGCCCGCTTCGTCGCGGCGGACATCACCGACGAGGCCTCGGCGCAGGCGGTGGTGTCGGAGGCGGAGACGGCGTTCGGCGGCCTGCACGGCCTTGCGAACTGCGCCGGGATCGCGGTCGGGGAGAAGGTGCTGGGCCGCGACGGGCCGCACGCGCTGGCGTCGTTCGCCCGGGTGGTCGCGATCAACCTGGTCGGCACGTTCAACATGATCCGCCTGGCCGCCGCCTCCATCGCCAAGGCCGCCCCGGGCGAGGACGGGGAGCGCGGGGTGATCGTCAACACGGCGTCGGTCGCGGCCTTCGACGGGCAGATCGGCCAGGCGGCCTACGCGGCGTCCAAGGCCGGGGTGGCGGGCCTCACGCTGCCGATTGCGCGGGAGCTGGCGCGCAACGGCATCCGGGTGGTGACCATCGCACCCGGCCTGTTCGCCACGCCGATGATGGCCGGCCTGCCGGCGGAGGTGCAGGCGAGCCTGGGGAGCGCGGTGCCGTTCCCGTCCCGGCTGGGCCGGCCGGAGGAGTTCGCGTCGATGGTCCGCGTGGTCTGCGAGAACCCGATGCTGAACGGCGAGGTCATCCGCCTTGACGGGGCGCTGCGCATGGCGCCGCGTTAGCGGGTCGCCACCAGGAACAGCCGCGGGAAGGGCAGCAGCACGCTGCCGTCCGCCAAGGCGGGGTAGGCTTGCGCGATCCGGCCGCGGTACTCCGACAGGAAGCCGGCCCGCTCCGCCGCGTCGAGCGGCGCCAGGAACGGGCGCAGGCCGCTGCCCTTGAACCACTCGGCCACGGCTTCCGCCCCGCCAGCCAGCGGGTGGTGGTAGGTCGTCCGCCAGACATCCACCCGCGCGCAATGCGGGCGCAGCACGCCGTAGTACCAGCCCGGCGTCCCCATCGCCTCCCGCGCTTCGGCGGCACGCGCGAGCTTGGCGGCCCAAGGCCCGTCCGCCGCCGTCTCCCGCATCAGCCGGTGCGCCGGCTCGTCCAGGTTGTCCGGCATCTGCACCGCGAGGCTGCCGCCCGGCGCCAGCTTGGCGAGGAGGCGCGGCAGCAGGGCCGCGTGGTCCGGCAGCCATTGCAGCACGGCGTTGGCGAGGATCGCGTCGAACGGTCCCAGCGCGTCCCACGCCGCAATGTCCGCCACCTGGAACCGCAGTTGCGGCAGCCGGGCCTGCGCCGCCGCGATCATGTCAGGCGAGCTGTCGAGACCTGTGACCTCGGCACCGGGGAAGCGCCGCAGCAGCAGTTCCGTGGAGTTGCCGGGTCCGCAGCCCAGGTCCACCGCAGTCAGAGCCGCCTGGCCGGGCACGGCGGCGAGCAGGTCGCGTACTGCCCGGGTGCGCTCGTCCTCGAACACGGTGTACTGCTGGGCGGACCAGTCCATCGTGTGCCTCCGTCAGAGTGCCTGCCGCACGGCGGCGGCGTGGACCAGGGCGCGGTCCACCCATGGTCCGGCCGCCGCGACGGCCAGGGAGAGGTCGAAGGCGGCGAGGAGGTCGGCGCCGTGCAGCGCCGGGTCGCGGTCGAGCACGGCTTGCAGCGTGCCGCCGGTCTGGCGCACCTCGTTGGCCGCCTGTTCGACCCGCTCGTGCGCCGCTTCCCGGCCCAGCAGCGGGGCGAGCCGGGCCGCCGCCGCGTCGGCGAACAGCAGGCCGCGGGTTTGGCCGAGGTTGGCGCGCATGCGCGGGGCATCGACGACCAGGCCCCCCGCCAGCGACGCCGCTTCCCGCAGCGCGCCGGACGCCAGGCCGAACAAGGCCGGCAAGGCGTGCCACTCGGCGTGCCACAGGCCCGGCGGGCGCTCGTGCGTGCCGGCCATCGCGTCCAGCAGGGTCGTGACGTGGCCCTTGGCGGCCGACGCCGCGGCCAGGATCACGGTGGAGGACACCGGGTTGCGCTTGTGCGGCATGGCGGAGGAGCCGCCCCGCCCGGGCACCCAGGGTTCGGACACCTCGGCGACCTCCGTGGAAGCGAGGTTCGCGA
>CAXUIQ010000480.1:0-3537 GCA_964250815.1 uncultured Acetobacteraceae bacterium | reverse complement strand
ACGTCCGCGCACCCCAGCGCCGCCATCCCCCGCGCCGGCGCATCCCCCCCGCACGCCGCCACGGCCCACGGCACCAGCAGGGCCGTGCGGCGCGGCAGCCTGGTTGGGCCGGTCATCAGTCAAGCCGGGCGTCGCCGCCCTTGCCATGCACCTCGTCGCGGCCGAAGCGGAAGTCCAGGTTGCAGAACTCGCAGGTCATGACGATGTCGCCGCCGACCGACATGTGGTCCAGGTCGTCCGGCGGGAAGGTCTCCAGGATGCCGGACAGCCGGGCGCGGGAGCAGCGGCAGCCATAAGCCAAGGCGCGGTTGCGGTCGGCCGCGACCCCGGCGGCGCCGAACAGCAGATAGAGCAGCCGCTCCGGCGGGATGCGGTCGTCGAGCAGTTCCTCCTCCTTCAGCGTCGCGGCGAGCGCGGTCGCGGTGCGCCAGCTTTCCGCCTGCGCCTCCGTGTCGAGGTCCGGGCTGATCCCGCCCTCGCCGGGGATGCGCTCCAGGATCAGCGCGCCGGCCCGCCAGCCCGCTTCGGTCCGGGCGCAGGCGAGGCGGACGCTGCACTGGATCTGCTCGCTCGTTTCGAAGTAGTGCAGCGCCATGTCGGCGAGGCTGTCGCCCTCGATGGCGACGATGCCCTGGTGCCGCTCGCGGTCCGGGCCTTGGTCCACGCTGAACGCCAGGTAGCCCTGGCCGAGCAGGGCGGCGGCGGAGGGCGCGCGGTCGCCGGCCAGCAGGGCGGCCAGCCGTTCCGGCTCGGCCCGGGCATAGCCGCGCAACGCGCCGGATTCGGTGCAGTCGGCCAGCAGCATGGGCACCGCGCCATTCCCCTTGGCTTGCAGGCTGAAGCTGCCCTGGAACTTCAGCGCCGTCGCCAGCGCCGCCGCGAGCGCCAGCGCCTGGCCCGACAGGGCGGTGACGGCATCGTGGTTCTTGTGCCGGGTCAGCAGGGCGTCGGCCAGCGGGCCGAGCCGCACGAGCCGCCCGCGCACCGGCTGGCCGGACAAATGGAAGGGGGTGACGCCGCGGGGCACGACGATGTCGGGCACGTCCGGGCGGGCGCTGTCCAGGAAAGCAGGGGTCGATGTCATGCGCCCTACATAGGGATCGGCCCTGGCCAGGTGAACCTGCCGGGCATAGGCGATGCGTCGCAGGCTCCATTTTGGGAGGGGTCATGGCGATCCGAACGATCAGGACAAGCGATGCGGCAACCGTGGCCGCGCTGATCCGCATGGCTTTCGCCGCGATCCCGGAACCGCTCGACCCCAAGCCAAGCGCATTGCGGGAGACCGAGGCGAGCATCCGGGCGCACCTGGCCGCGGGCGGCGGCGGAGCGGTGGCCGTGGGGTCCGAGCCGGTCGGCGCCGTGCTGTGGTCGGAGCGGGACGGCGGCCTCTACCTCGGACGGCTCGCGGTCGCGCCGCACTGCCGGGGCCAGGGGCTTGCCGCCGGACTCGTGCGCGCCGCTGAGGCTGAGGCGCGGCGGCGCGGCCTGCCGCGGCTCCACCTCGGCGTGCGGCTGGCCCTGCCCGGCAACCGGCGCCTGTTCGCCCGGCTGGGCTTCACGGAGACGGTGCTGCACGCGCACCCGGGCCACAACGAGCCGACCTGGACGGAAGCCGAGAAGTGGCTCGTCACGGCACCCCCGCCAGAACCGCCGAATGCCGTCTCCCTTTCAGCATCGCCGTGTGCCTGGCCCCAAGGGCTTGGACGCTGACCAGCAGCGTCATCGGCAGCGGCACCGCGCTCATCAGGGCCGCCCTGGTGCAAACCCGGCGTCCGACAGCGACAGGTTTGCACTGCTGCTGTACACGTCGGTCCATGCTGAGGGCCGGCTGGGACGATGTGCGCTTTTTCGTGGCGCTTGCCGGAGCCGGCGGGCTGGAGAAGGCTGCCGAGGTGCTCGGCGTCAGCCACGTCACGGTCATGCGCCGGGTCCGCGCGTTGGAGACGGCGCTTGGCGTCGATCTTTTCGTTCGCCGCCATGACGGCCATCGGCTGACTGCCACCGGAGCCGAACTGCTGCGCGCCTGCCGCGAAGGCGGGCAGTTGATCGACGAAGCGTTGCGGCACGCTGCATCGAGCCAGGCCGCGCCGCGCCGGGTCCGGATCACGACGACGGAGATCGTCGCCAACTGGATCCTGCTTCCGTACATTGCGCGAGCAGGTGCTCTGCCCCCATTGGAGATCGATGCCTCGCCCTCAGAGCAAAGCCTGCTCGACGAAGAGGCGACGATCGCAATCCGGTTTCGCCGTCCCTCCAAAGGACCCTTCCGCATCCGCCAACTCGGGACCATCAGCGTCACGCTTTATGCCGCAGCCGCTGTCAACGACGTGACGCGGCTCGGCTATATCGGTTGGGCCGGCGGTTTCGAGGAGATCGGCTTGTCGCGCTGGCTGCGCCGATGCTTTGCGGACGCGCGCCCTACCCTCGCGCTGACCACCATCGAAGGCCATCGCAGCGCCGCGGTGAGCGGGATCGGCATCGCGGCGCTGCCCCGGTTCATCGCCGACGCCGACCCGCGCCTCAAGCCGGTCATGGCCGATGCCGAGCCGCTCGCGCTCACCGCATGGCTGGCCTTGCCGCAAGTCCTGGCATCGTGCCGTGACGCCCGCAATGCGGTCAGGCTGGTCGCGGCGGCGTTCGGGGCGGCTGGCCTAAGCTGACCGTCCGCGAGTCGCCAGGAATGTAAAACGGCTGTGCAAAGCTGGCCGTAGCGGAGCGGGTCGGCCTAGGGGCAGTGTCGTGCAGCACGACAGGAGTTCGCCCCATGCCCGACATCGAAATCATCAGCCACCCGCTTTGCCCATACGCGCACCGCCTCATGTTGATCGCTGCTGCCAAGGGCTGGCGGCGTGGCGAAGACTACGAGGCCACCTATCTGCCCTACGCGACGCTGCGCGAGACCGCGCCGCAGCACTCGCCGACGGGTAAGTTTCCGGTGCTGAAGATCGGCGGTGCGTTCAGAACCGACGAGACCGTCACGGCGGCAGAGTACCTGGACGGCGTGACCGGGCTTGGCCTGCTTCCAAGCGACCCTGGGCTGCGTCTGACCGTGCGCGAGCGAGAGAAGACGGTTGCGGCGCTGCTCGACACCATGCGCAGGATGTATGCCGGTCAGACCGCCGAAGGGGTTCAGGCCGCCATCAATGAGATTCTCGAATGTCTTGAAACCATCGACGCCGAACTTGCCGCTGACGGCACGACCGAAAAGACGATGCGCATGGACGTGGCGGCGCTCGGGCCGGCCCTGGTGCTGCTCACCTTCTTCCCGCAACTCCGGGAGCACCCGCGCTGGAAGGGCATTCCGCGTCTTCACGGCATCGCCAAGCGCGTGGCGGAGGACCCGTCCGTCAAGGCTTCCCTGTGTTCCGATTACGCTCGCGAGTTCGACGAGTTCTTCAAGATGACGAACTCGGCTTTTCCGGCAGCAGTGCTCGCCCACCCGGCAGCTTGAGCCGAGGCGTCCAGACATGCTCGTGCTGCGTCGGTCCCGATCCGCGCCGCGCGGCCTAAGCGGGCATTCGTGGCTTGGGCCACGAA